>JAZRKS010000225.1:0-6533 GCA_045646445.1 Eubacteriales bacterium
ACCGCCAAAAAGGTGATGCAAGTGCTTGACCATTGCACCATATATTTTCTCATCGCCGGAACATACACACCCATTCTGCTCTCTGCCATTCGTCCCCTCTCCCCCGTATGGGCGTGGGTCATCTTCGGGCTTGTTTGGGGACTTGCCGCTATGGCGATCACGCTCACAGCAATCGACCTAAAAAAATATTCCAAGCTCTCCATGGCTTGCTATATCGGCATGGGTTGGTGCATCGTATTGGCGTGGGACGTTACCATGCGTGCCATTGCCGCGCCCGGTGTGTGGTTGCTCCTTGGCGGCGGCATTGCCTACACCGTTGGTGCAATTCTCTACGGAATTGGCAAAAAGCACCGCTACGTGCATTCGATCTTCCACCTTTTTGTGGTGCTTGGCAGTCTTTTGCAATTTCTTTGCATTTTGCTATACGTTATTTAAAAGCAAAGCACGCGCGATGAGAATTTCATCGCGCGTGCTTTTTTTCGTTTTATTTAAAGTAGTACAAAAAGCCCCAATCGGTGGTCTTGTATTCTTCTTTGGTGAGCCACTTATCGGTGGAGTCGACAAAATCTCCAAGCTCCTCGTCATAATATGCAACCGCGTAGCAATAAGGCTTTTGGTCGCCGCCGGAGTAATAGTGAAGGGCGACATACATATCGGGAACAAGCTTGCCATCCTTCCAAAAATACTTGGTGGTTTTATCGGTTTTGAGATAGGCGTCGTTACCGCGTGCATCGGTGGTTTGGCTAAAAGCAAAAACGGCACCAAGGCGCGCATCTGCCCTTACGTTATATAGCGCGGAAAGCTCCTCGTTTAAGTTGTATTGCGGCTTTTCACCAACGCGGATGTAGCAATCGTAACGGATTAGATCCCCTTCCCCTTCGATGGCGATGAGGATATCGTCGTAGCCGTCAAAATTGACGTCCTCTACAACAAGGCCGTAGGTATCATCAATTTTTTCCATTTTTTTATCGGTACGAATACGCTTTGCCCAAATCACCTTGCCGTTTTCCTCGACCGTGATCTGCTTAACACACCCGTCGCTTCCGCGTGCCGAAAAGGTCAGCCCGTTTTGCTCAATTTCATAAAGTAAGTCGAAGCGCTCAAACTTGCAGGAAGCCAAAAGAGGCAAAAGAATGAGCACACACAAAATAATGCTATAAAGTTTGATAAATTTCATGTCAATTCTCCTTTTGGGGATGGTTACAGTATAGCATATTTGCAAAAAGAAATCATTGCTTTTTTGTAAATCCTTTGCCAAAAAGTGTCCGCTCGGAGCGCAGAAGTTCGGGCAGCGGCATTTTGGAAAGCAGGAAGGAAAGCAGTGTGGCAGTCACAATGGCAATGCCGCCTTGTGCGAGGTTGAAGGGGATGTTCAGCGCCGCACCCGCAACGCCGTAAAGGATGATTTCATATGCGAAATATCCTACAAGCATGACCAATTCTGCGGCAACGCCCGAAAGAATCGCACGCCAGACACCGGGCATTTTAGGCATGGAGCGTTTGATGAGAACGGCAACCAATACCATGAGCGCCTTGATGACAAAGGTTGCGGGGGCATAAATAGCATATCCTGCGGCAAGGTCGGTCAAGCCCGCACCAATGGCACAGGCAAAAATGCTCCAAGGCTCCAAGGGAAGCCACGCTGTGATCAAAAGAATGCAGTCACCAAGGTTAACGTTGCCGCCAAAGGGGGACGGAAAGGATACCCAGGTCGCCGCAAAGGTAAGTGCCGCAAACAGGGCTGCAAACGCCAATTTTTGTGTTCTTTTTTGAGCCATTTTCAATCATCTCCAAACAAAACTAAAATATAGCAATATTATACTACAGCAGGAAGAAAATGTCAACCTTTTTCTTGATTTTTTCATATTTCCCACACCAAAACTTGACAAACTTCACACATCGTGCTATAATGACAAAAAAGGCGAAAGGAGCGTGCCGATGAATCAAATAACACGCATAAAAGAATTGCTTGGGTGCACGCCCCCGTGCCCTGCAAAAGATGTGCCAGCAAGCACCTTTGCCAACCGTCGCGTGCTCATAACGGGCGGTGGCGGCTCGATTGGTCAGGAGCTTTGCCGCAAGGTGGCGGAGTGTCACCCTGCAGAATTGATTATTCTTGATATTTACGAAAACAACGCTTATGAAATTGAGCAGGAATTGACGCGCAAATACGGCAGTTCCCTCTCCCTCTTGGTGGTAATTGCTTCGATTCGCGACAGAGACCGCATGGATGCGATTTTTGAAGAGCATCGCCCCGAGATCGTGCTTCACGCTGCGGCGCATAAGCACGTGCCCCTGATGGAGAAAAACCCTACCGAGGCAATTAAAAACAACGTCTTTGGCACAAAAAACGTGTTTGACGTCGCCGAAAAATACGGAGCGCAAAGGTGTATTCTCATTTCAACGGATAAGGCGGTAAACCCCACAAGTGTGATGGGGGCAACCAAGCGGATGTGTGAGATGATGGCAGGTGCGAGAAGAGACAGCAGCACCGTGTTTGCCTCGGTTCGCTTTGGCAACGTTGCCGACTCCAACGGTTCGGTCATGCCGCTCTTCCGCCGTCAAATTGCCGAGGGTGGCCCCGTGACCGTGACCGACAAGCGCGCTACTCGCTACTTTATGAGCATTGCCGAGGCCTGCCACCTCGTGCTGCAAGCAACGGCTATGGCTGTGGGCGGCGAGGTGTTTGTGCTCGATATGGGCGAGCCCGTTTGCATTTATGATCTTGCCTGCGCACTGATCAAAGACGCGGGGCTTGAACCCGAAAAGGACATCAAAATTGAGGAAATCGGCCTACGTGTGGGCGAAAAGCTGACCGAGGAGCTCCGCACAAGCAACCAAGCCTTGTTCCCCACCGCGCACGCACGCATCTTTGTGGAGCACTCCCGGGCTCTGCCCAAAACGGTAGTGCGTGAGGGACTAAAGGTGCTCGCCATTGGTATTGCAAACGAAAAAAGCAAGGATACCGCCCGAGAAGCATTGCAAATTGCCGTGCCGACGTATCAACCAAAAGAATAAAAAGACAGGCGAAGCCCGTGTGGGCTTCGCCTTTTGGTTATATCCTTATTGAATCGGGACAGGGTTCTTTAACAAGTCAACAGTTGCATTTATCTCCTCGGTTGCATCGGTAAGAAAATTCAAAATACAAGCGTAATCATTGTTATAACCGCTTGCAACCTGATTTACCCAATCGTCAATTCCACCCCAACTGTAGATCAATGCCACATCATATACCGTAGAGGATTGGATCATGCTCAAAACCTCACGCGAGCCATTATCGGGTGCGGTTTGCAGATAAACGCTTCTGTAATAGCCTTCCATTGTGGTATCGGTAGAGGCTTCTGCCATGATCTGCATCATGCGCTCGGCATATTCTGCGTTGGTTGCCATTGTTGGAATCGCCCACAGATGTGCCCAGTTGTTAAAGTGAACAAGGCTTTGATAATTCATTCCCTCTTCTACAACGGGAATGGGCAATATTCCGTATTCATACTCGGCGTGAGGATAAATTTCGGTTCTGACGTTAAACAGTGTGGAATCGGTGAAAAGAACGTTGCCAGTGAGGAAGTTATCGTTAACTGCTGCGCTGCCACCGCTGGAGAGCCACGGGACGTTATTGATGCGGTTGAATTGATCGAACAGATAATTATATACGGCATCCTCATAGGCATTTTGAATTACAAATTGCGGAACGTCGCCATGGGTCTTTTCGGTAATGCGCGCACCCGAGCCGTAAAAATACCAAATGGGAGAATAGAGGTATTGATAATACCCAACCAGATCGCCCTTGCCGATAGCACTCAGGGCACCGTCGTTGGGATTGCGGTCAAAATTAGCAAGCTCTGCCATCGTCATCATGGTTTCCATCGTCCATTTATGGTCAAGAACAACGTTGTAGATGTTGCGGTAAGCGGGATCGTTGCCAAACGCTTCTACAATGCTGTCGGCAACGTCGCTGTAAAAGCCAACGTTTACCAAGGAGAGCGTGAGCACCTCCATGGTGGAGATATTCATGTCGCCACTGAGAAAGTAAAGCTTATTTGCAATGGAAAGCTCGCGAATGGAGTTTTGATCGTAGGAGGGACTGTTTAAATTTAAATAAGATGCGCTGTTAAGATCCTTTAGGAGGTTGCAAGCAGCCGCTTGCGCTGCAGCCTTTGCCATAATAACGGTCAATTCGTAGCAATCACCGTTGCTATAAGCGGTAGCAAGGTGCTCTACCTGACTGCCCTCGGACTGAATCTGCTTGATCTTGCAGTTGTATTCTCTTTCAATTTCTTGATTTCGGTTGTAAACGGTATAGGAGATGAGATCTCTTTCACTGTTTTCTTCTCCTACCCAAAAATCAATGCAGGTGTAATCGTTGTTGCCGTATTGCGTTTGTGCGTCGAACGGATCGGGATCGGTTCCCGCAAAATAACGCACGTACGCCTTGTAAACGTATCCCTCCATATCGATTGGTTCATCGGTAGGGGGTGTGACAACGGGCGGATCAATGGGCGTTGTGCCCTCGGCGGTAATGCGACCAACGTTTACGGGAGAATTGGGCGCATCGGTATAGGTGACCCAAAGACAACCGTCAATAACCTCGGTTTTGAGAATACCGCGACCGTCAGCACCCGACTCACCTGTATCTCCCTTTTCACCGTCGGGAATGACGAACACGACGTCCGCTTTGGATGTATCGGTGTATTTGATGGTTACTTTCGTGCCCCCGTCGGTTCTTTCGGTTACGATGTTTGCAATCCCGTTACCGGTCTCCCCCGTGTCCCCCTTGGGGCCGGGAGTTCCCCCGTTGCAGGACGAAAGCATACACATGGCCGCAACCAACAAAAGCAGCACGATTTGTGTCAAGATTCGTTTTTTCATTTTTTCCTCCTGATTTTGTTTTTTGATTTCATTATAACACGAAAGAAAAGAACAATCAATCCTTTTTCCACTCTTCATGCTATCACGTTATCTCCCCTAATAAACGGAAAAATGTGTACCCATATCACTCATTTTAAAAACATTTTTTAAAAAAGATCCGAGAAAGCAATTTTTTTCTCGGTTCTTTGTTTTATTAAGGTGTTGTTGTTCTTTCTGCAATCATGCGCAAAAGGGTCTCCTCATCGATAACGGGAACGCCGAGCGTGCGCGCCTTGGTCAGCTTGGAACCCGCCGCTTCGCCTGCTACAACAAAGTGCGTTTTGGCAGAAACACTGCCGGATACCTTACCGCCTGCCGCCTTGATCCGCTCCCCTGCCTCGTCGCGCGACATGGTGGGGAGTGTACCCGTGAGCACAAAGGTGAGCCCCTTAAAAAGATCGTCCGCGGGCTTTGCGGTGGAAACAGTCAAAAGGCCTGCCGCCGTTAAGCGATTGCACAAGTCTACGTTTTGCGAATGCGAGAAGAAGTTGGTAACACATTCTGCGGTAATGAGTCCGAAATCCTCGATGGTACAAAGTTCTTCCACGGTTGCACCTTGCAGGGCTTCGAGCGTGCCGTAATGTGCCGCCAAAGCCGCTGCCGCAACCTCGCCCACGTTGCGAATACCGAGGGCGTAAACCAAGCGTTCAAGGCCTGCATTTTTGGATTTTTCGATAGCATCTATCAGATTTTGCGCGGATTTTTCGCCCATTCTCTCCATTCCTGCAACGTCGGAAACAGTGAGCGAATAGAGGTCAGCTGCATCGGTAATCAGTCCCGATTTGAGAAGTGCCTCGACAATTTGCGGGCCAAGGCCGTCAATGCTCATGGCATCCTTGGATGCGAAATGCTCAATGCTGCGCGAGAGCTGTGCGGGGCAACGGCTGTTTGTGCAACGGGTTGCCGCTCCCTCATCAGCATCGTAAAAAACGGGCTCGCCGCAAGAGGGGCAAACTGCGGGCATGAAGAATTCCTTGACATCAGGTGCTCTGAGCTCGGGGTGCGACTTGACCACCTCGGGAATGATGTCGCCTGCCTTTTGCACGGTGACGATATCGCCAATGCGAATGTCACGCTCACGAATGAGCTCAAGGTTGTGCAGGGTTGCACGAGAAACGGTTGTGCCTGCCAAGCGCACGGGAGAAAGAACTGCAGTAGGTGTCAGAACTCCCGTTCTGCCAACGGCAACCACAATATCCTCGAGCTTGGTTTGCTTTTGCTCGGGCGGGAATTTATAAGCCACCGCCCACTTGGGGGTATTGGTTCCCTCACCCAGCACGCGGCGCGTTGCAAGGTCGTTGATCTTAATGACCACACCGTCAATATCGTAAGCAAGACCGTCGCGCAGCTTGCCGAGGTTTTGGATGTGCGCAATAATACCGTCGGCACTGTCCGAGGTAGCGGTGTTCTCTAAAGTCTTAAAGCCGAGCTCGGCAAGGCGGGAAAGGGTTTCGGTATGTGTTTGGGGCTCTCTGCCATCCGGGTAGAGACTGCCCTCTTGGAAGTTGAAAACGAAAATATCAAGCTTGCGTTCAGCCGCAACTTTGGGATCGAGCTGACGGAGCGAGCCTGCCGCCGCATTTCTCGGGTTGGCAAGCAGTGCCTGCCCTGCCCCTTCGCGTGCC
>JAZRKS010000226.1:0-4536 GCA_045646445.1 Eubacteriales bacterium
ACGCCGACACCCTCAAAGAAGTCAGCAATCTCCTGATTGAGCGCAGCACCGCCTGAAATTACCATTCTGATTTCTCCACCGAACGCTGCAAGCACGTCTTTAAAGAGCTTACGTCTTAAATCGATACCAACCTTACGAAGAGCGTTGCTTATCTTCATCATAGTATTAACGAGCTTTTCCTTGCCGGTATCCTTAAGCTTCGCCTGTATCTTACGGTAGAAGGTCTCAAGATAGAGAGGAACGATAACCAAATGCTCGGGCTCTTGCTCCTTGAGCTCCTTTGCTACGTAGCGCAGACCTGCGGAAATATAAATTTCACTACCGATCATCATATGACCGATGAGCATAACGGAAGAACCAAAGGTGTGGTGAGGAGGCAGAACGCCTACCGTCTTTTTACCGAAATCCATGTAAGGAATAACCGAAGAAAGGTCGGAAAGAATTGCATTTTGAGAAAGCATTACACCCTTGCCCTTGCCGGTGGTGCCGGAGGTGAATACCAGAAGTGCCATAGTATGAGGATCGATGGGAGCGTTGAAGTATGCGTTGGGGTTGGCTGCAAACTTTTCTCTGCCTGCCTCGGTAAGGGATGCAAGCGTTACCTCGTCCTCTTTGCCGCCAAGATAAACGGTGGGAGTTGCAAAGGATACTTTGCTCTCAATAACAGTTGCCTTCTCTTTGAGGTCTGCATCACAGAAGAGGAACTTTGCCTCTGCACGCTCAACGGTTGCAGCAAGGTCCTCTGCTTGCCAGTCGCGGTCAAGCGGAATGAGTACGCCGCCGATGGAGAGCATTGCATAATAGGTCAGTGCCCACTCGTAGGAAAGCTTGCCGATGATAACGCAATGTTGACCTGCACAGCCCATTGCCAAAAACTCACTTGCCAGTGCGCGAACGTCTTCACGGAACTCAACAAAGTTCTTTTTTGCAACGTCTGCACGGGGTGTGGGACGGAAGGAGTAAACGGTATCGTTGCCGTATTCCTCGGCAGCCCATTCTACAAGGGATCTTACGTTATCAAAATATCTCGGCTCGTGAATCATATCCTTATTCATAATGAAAAATTCCTTTCGATATCAGTTTATAGGATTTGTTTTCGTATTTCAAATGTAAAAATTATGCGGGATCGGCACGCAAGCCGTCCAGAATGATGCCAAAACTGTATTTGCAGTTTTTAACTGCCTCACTCTTGGGCACGCCTCTGCCAACGGCATCGGCATTGTAGCCGCGCCAAAAGCACCATAGCGAGTAGCTTAACACTTCAACGTCGGCATCGGCACGAACGTAGCCCTTGCCCTTTGCATAGGTGAGCATTTGCTTGATGGCGTTCATCCACCACTCGTAGTTGCTTTGCGAGCGTGAATCGTTTTCGAACATGTATTGGTTAAACTGCTTTTTGAGATCATAGGAGCGAATCAGGGTGTTTGCAACCGTATCGGTAACGCGCTCAAAAAACTCTTCCTGCGTGTTGCTCTCCCAAGTTACGTTCTCACGTATTTGTTCGCTTACCTTTAAGTAAACGATGCCAAGCACGTCTTCGATATTGCGAAAACGGTTGTAGAACACGCGGTTTGTGATACCAAGCTCCAAAAGAATTTTGCGTACATTGACAGTGTGCGCACCGTTTGTCATTGCCATTCGTTCGGCAACCGCAATAATTCTATCGGACATTTCATCCACAATCAATCCGTTTTGTGAAACTGCCACAAATTCACCTTCCTTTCAGCACACAGTGTGTTCATTATAGCACACTGTGTGCCAATTGTCAAGAGTTTCCTTTCAAATGTTAACATTGTGTTCATAAACAAGGGCGTTTTTTGTGAATTTTTGTAAACTTTTCGCTTTTCGATTGCATTTTTTCTTGTTTTAGAGTATGATAATAGGTAGATATTAAATTCTGAAAGGAAAATCCTTATGAGTACATTTGAACACGTTGCCGCAAAGGACGTTGACGCTATTTTTAACCGCATTGACAAGCAATGGATGCTGATTAGTGCCACCGACGGTGAGCACACCAACACCATGACCGCCTCTTGGGGCGCGATGGGCATTCTTTGGCACAAGCCCGTTGCCATCTGCTTTATTCGTCCGCAGCGCTACACCTATCAAATCACCGAAAAAAGCGATTATCTCTCCCTAGCCTTTCTTGGTGAGGAGTACCGCGATGCTCTTGTTTTTTGCGGTCGCAACAGCGGTCGCGACGGCGACAAATTTGCACAGTCGGGGCTTACCTGTGCTATGACCGAGGACGGTGTTCCCTTCCCTCTTGAAGCCGAAATGGTGATGATCTGCCGCAAGATGTATGCGGATGACATTAAAAAAGCTTCTTTTATTGACAAAGAAATGCTGAAAAACTACCCCATTGACGATTTTCATCGCGTTTACATTTGCGAAATTGAGGACGTTCTCGTCAAAAAATAATATTCCAAAATGCGCGACAAATATTGACATTTGCCGCGCATTGTGCTACAATATTGCTATTCAATCATCCATCACAGATGGATAGCATAAAGAAAGGACACAAAAGATGAAAGACAATCAAAGAAAGTTCATTTACACGGCACTGTTTGCAGCTGTTGTAGTTGTGTTGCAAATGTTTGTTTCCATTCCTCTGGGAATGTTTACCGTTACCCTGACGCTTGTTCCCATTATGTTGGGCGCCATTTTGTTCGGCCCTGTTAGCGGTGCGATTCTGGGTGGTGTGTTCGGCGTTGTTGTTGCCATTCAGGTAGCAACGGGCGCGGCAGGTGCTGCAAGCTCGTTGATGTTGGCACAAGCTCCCGTTATTACAATTGTACTCTGCATTCTCAAGGGGGCGGTTGCAGGTCTTGTTTCGGGCTTGATATACAAAGCCGTAATGAAGTTTGAAAAACCAAACCTTGCCGTTATTCTTTCGGCAGTTGCCTGCCCCATTGTCAACACAGGCATCTTTTGCCTCGGCTTGACCGTTTTCTACAACAATCTGCTCAATGAATGGGCAATCGGCGGCGGCTTTGCCAGCGCGTTTACCTTTATCATTCTTGGACTGATTGGTCTCAACTTTGTCGTAGAGTTTGCGGTCAACGTATTGCTCATTCCCGTGGCACTTCGCATGATTAAAATTGTAAAGCGACTGATTTGATATGAAATCAAAAATTTCGTCAAGCACCAAAAAAATTGCATATTTTTTGGCGCTTGTGTACTTTACAAGCTACTGTATGCGCGTCAATCTTGCCGTAATGCTTGTAAAGATTTGCAGTGAAATGCAGGTGGAAAAATCCGCCCTTGCTATCGTTATTACCGGATTGACGGTTGCTTACGGCACGGGACAGGTGGTCAGTGGCTTTCTTGGCGACCGTTTTCAGCCAAAGCACATCATTCCCGCAGGCTTGGCGCTTGCCGTTCTGTGCAACGTAGGCATCTTTTTTGCCTCATCTGTCCCTGCTATGGCGGTGATTTGGAGTGTAAACGGCTTTGCACACGCGCTCCTTTGGCCGCCCATTGTGAGATTGATGTCCACACATCTTTCGGCACAGGATTACAGCTTTGCCGCAGTGCGTGTCAATCAGGGCTCATCGATTGCTACCATTTCTCTGTATTTGTTCTGCCCACTACTGTTGGGTTTTATGAACTGGCGCACCATTATGCTCCTCTGCGCGGCGTGGGGTGCTATTATGGTTGGACTTTGGTTTGCACTTTATCCTCGCGTATTTACAAAAAAGGACACTTTGAAAGAGGATATCCATACTCCTGCTCCCATTCCCGAGAAAAAGACATTGCCCGTTCCGCTTTACGTATTCGGCGCGATCTCTCTCATTATGCCGGGCATTATGCTGCAGGGTATGCTGCGTGACGGCGTGACCAACTGGATGCCCTCCTTTTTGCTTGAGACCTTTGGACTGAGCGAGGAAAACTCGATTGTTTCAACGGTCATTCTTGCAATTTTTACAATGATCAGCTATTCGGCCTTCAGTGCTCTGCAAAAGAGATTTTTTAAAAACGAGGTTACCTGCGCGGCTGCAATTTTTGCAGGATCGGCAATTGTTTGCGCAATTTTATTCCTTGTAAACACATTTACTCCCGGCGCGGCGCTTGTGCCTTCCTTGATTTTAATGGCGCTCACTGTTGCCGCAATGCACGGCATTAACCTGATGCTCATTTCGATCGTTCCGCGCAGATTTGCGGTTTTTGGAAAGGTATCGACCTATTCGGGCATTCTCAACGCTTCTACCTACGTGGGTGCGGCAATCTCCACCTACGGCTTTGCGGCTCTTGCCGAGGCTTTTGATTGGAATTTTACCATTCTTACTTGGGTTATCATCTCCTTTACGGGCGCCGTTGTTTGCTTTTTTGGCGCACGCATTTGGCAAAGGCATTTAGATGCATATAAGTTTTAATAGAACGAATTTTTATGTGGGGGAAACTTCTTGCAAGAAGTTTCCCCCACACCCCTTTCAAGAACTCTCGCACAAGCATTATCGAAATAGATTTGTTGGTTCGCAAACGGACGGTCGGCGCGAGCGCAGGGCTCGCTTTGGCTATCGCAAGCGGTCAGGC
>JAZRKS010000227.1:0-11378 GCA_045646445.1 Eubacteriales bacterium
GCGACCAGGGTCTCGGTGGCCCCTGGGAGCTTGCGGTAGCCAAAGCGAACCCTGTGTTCGCGTCGACTGTCTGTTGGTGTCTATCGAGTTATCTTTTTTGTTTTTGGTGAGAGCGTTTTTTGAGGGGGTTCGGGGGAAGCTTTTTTTTAAAAAAGTTCCCCCGATAATCCCTCGTTCTTACTTCTCAAAATACGCCACAATATTGTCCGCATCTTTTTCCGAAATGCCTGACACGGCGGCGATTTGGTCACGGGTTGCCTTTTTGAGGGCGGCGAGTCCGCCAAAGGCCGCGAGGAGTTTTTTAGCTTTGGCGTCGCCAATGCCGGGGATTTTGGTAAGAGACGAGGTACGCACCGTTTTGCGCTTGGCTTGTGTCATGCGGCCAACCGTATAGCGGTGGACTTCCTCTTGGATGCGGTAAATCAACGAGAAAACGTCCTGCACGCGAGCGATGGAGATCTCCTCGTTCTCGGTGCAAAGGGCGCGTGTTTTGTGGTAATCATCCTTGACCATGCCAAACACGGGAATGTCCAAGTCCTTCTCTTCCAAAAGCGCGCGAACGGTGGAAACGTGTCCGCGACCGCCATCAAGCAAAATGAGGTCGGGCAAATTGGAAAACGAGCCGTCGGCATCACTCAAGTGAGAGAGTCGGCGGTCAAGTGCCTCACGCATTGAGGCGTAGTCGTCGGTTCCCTCTACACTGCCAATACGGAAGGTGCGGTAATCGGATTTTTTGAATTTTCCTTCCTCGCAAACAATCATGCCTGCGGTCAGGTGCTCCGAGCCGATGTTGGAAATGTCGTATGCTTCGATGCGTTCGGGATAACACTCCAAGGAGAGCATTTCCGAAAGGCGCACGAGCGTTCCCTCGGTGCGGTTGGTCTCGGCGGTGAACAGGCGCGCTTGCTCGGCGGCGTTCTTTTGTGCCATATCGCAAAGCGTGTGCAGCTCTCCCCGTTCGGGAACGCGCACATATACGCGGTGACCCGATGCGTGGTGAAGATACTCGCTTAAAGTGGTGATCTCTTCTTCGTCGGTGGAAAAAGCAAGCAGCACGCGCGACGGAATATCCTCGCGCATAGCGTAATGGCGGCAAAGGAATGCGGTGATCTCCTCGGGCTCGGGGAGCGCATCTGCGCCAAACAAAAAGTCGTTTTTATCCTGCAGGATACCTGCACGGATGTAGAAAACCGAAATGCAAGCGCAAAGCTCGTCGGCATAAAAAGCGATAACGTCTTGGTCGGTGTCGGGAGATGCGACTACCTTTTGCTTTTCGCTGATGCGGTCGAGTGCAGTGAGGGTATCGCGGCATTTGGCGGCTTGCTCGTAGCGTTCCGCCTCGGCGTGCGCGTACATCTCTGCTTCGATCTCGCGTTTAACGTCCTTGACCTTACCGCCCAAAAGCTCGGCGGCAAGTCGCATGGTCGCTTTGTGCTCCTCGGGGGTTACGTTGCCCGTGCAAATACCCGAGCACCGCCCCATTTGATAGTAGATGCAGGGGCGCTCTCTGCCAATATCCTTTGGAAAACGACGGGAACACGTGGGCAGGCGCAATGTTCGGGAAAGCAATTCGATGAGCGAATATGCCGTACCCGAGCCCGAATAAGGACCGTAGTAGCGTGCCTTGTCCTTTTCTCGTTTGCGTGTGAAAACCAAACGGGGATACTCCTCGTTGGTGATTTTGATATAGGGATAGGACTTTGCATCCTTGAGGCGGATGTTGTATTTGGGTGCGTATTGCTTGATAAGCGTGTTTTCAAGGGAAAGCGCCTCAATTTCGGTATCGCAAATGTAACAGTCAAAATCCTCGACCGAGGCGACCATACGCGCGGTTTTGAGGTTCTTTTCGCTATTTTGAAAATACTGCGACACGCGGGATTTGAGCTTGCGCGACTTCCCTACGTATATGACCTTGCCGCGCACATCGCGCATAATGTAAACGCCCGGGCAGAGCGGCAGATCGTTTGCCTTTTGGAGCAGGCGGCTCATTCTGTCGGCGTCCCGTGTCATACGCGGCCTCCTTTCAAAGGAAAATTAAAGAAACATAAAATTTGACGGATGCTCCGCATCCTACGTTTTATCACGAATGGGCACTACTTTTAGCCTCCCTCCGAGAGGGAGGTGGCGAGTGCAACGAGCCGGAAGGAGAATGCGTGTACAAATGAAAAGCACTCGTTTTATAGCGAGCTCGACTTTAAAATGCACGCGGGCTCCTCCCTGCTCCGCGACTTTGCGCGGAGCTTCCCTCCTCCCGGAGGAGGGCTCAACGATCCTTCGCCTACATAAATGCAGTAGGATGTGCAAATCCGTAGGGGGTGTCATTTTCCTCTTGCGGAACAAAAACGGCGTGCGCACAAAGGGTCTACACCCTAACTGCTACACGCCGCCTATGCAAGTGATGGATTAATATTCCGCAAAACCGTTTTCGATCAGTTCTACCAAGCCTGCAACTGCGGCATTCTCGTCTTGACCGTCTGCAATCAGAGTAATGGTCATACCCTTTGCAACGCCCAGCGAAAGAACGCCCAACAGGCTTTTGGCGCTGACCTTGCGATCCTCCTTCTCTACCCAAATGGATGCCTTATAGCTGTTTGCCTTTTGGATGAAGAAAGTGGCAGGACGCGCGTGTAATCCACTGGAATTGGTGATGGTAACCTGACGTGAAATCATACGTTAATCTCTCCTGTGCTCTCGTAAATGAATAATTTCGCCCGACGTTTCGGGCGCAGTTCGTTTATTATAATAATATTATATCAAAACATTTTCAAAAAATCAATATGTCATTTTGTTGTTTTTTTATATATTATTACAACTCTTTTCGTGCAAAATATCCACAAACCGATGCTTCGACACCTCTTTTGGTCGATTTTGGGCACAAAAGGCAAGCATTGACCAAAACGGTAGAAGCATGCCGGGATAGTACCAAAGGTGATCGAAAAGCCCCATGGCGAGTGCTCCCAAAACGGCACAGAGAGCGGTGGTATTCCCTGAACGAAGGGCGCGGCGGAGAGACACAATGACGAGGAGCAAAAACACCGCAAGCCCTGCAAACCCAAGCTCGGTGGCAACCTGCAAAAAGACGTTGTGTGCATGCATTACACGTGCTGTACCGCTGACTGCGTGGTGCGGATAAATGATGCGCCACGCCCACTCCCCCACACCAATGCCAACGGGGTGATGACCGAGCATATTGCAAGTGCCCTGCCAAGTTTGCAGGCGATAACGAATGGAGCTCTCGCCAAGGTCGGCAATGCTAAAGAGTCTCTCCCGAATGCTATTTGGCAAAATGGGAATGGATAAAAGCGCAATCGGCGGCAAAAAAGTAAGCAAAAGTCGGCTCTTTTTGCTATGGAGTAAAAGGAAAAGCAAGCACTCCAAACCGAGCCCCAGCCACGCACCGCGCGACCACGTAAAAAGAATGCAAATTGCAGAAAGGGCGGCGGTCAGGGTGTAAAAAATGCGCACCCGTCCTCTGCTTTGCCGTGAAAAGATTGCCCAGAGTGAGAGCGGAAAATACAGGAGCAGATACACCGCCAAAATGTTGGGATTTGAGAAAAGCGAGGTGACACGACCGCCGATATTTCCAAAGCGCGCGGCATCCACCCATCGAAGCTCCGCCATGCCGAAAAGGTACTCCCCCACTCCCACTGCCGAAACGGCAAAGAGAGCAAGCGAGGAGAGAAACCCGAGGGCATCGTCTCCTCTACTTTCAAAAAATCGGCGTGCAGGAAACCACACCGATGTCAAGAGTGCCGCCGTGAGGGCATCCTCTGCGCGACCGTATCCCGTAAACGCCACCGCAATTTGCAAAAGCAAGATGAGAAGAACGAGAAAATCGGCAATATCGAGCTTGGTATGCCCCACCCGAAAGAGTGTGCGCACAAACCACAAAAGGAGCAGCACACAAACGGGCAAGAGCCAAAACGTGGAATGCTCCAATATTTGAAAAAGCGGAAACGCAGAAAGCAAAACGAGAAAAGCCAGGTCGGGCAGATCATAGTATTCGATTGCCGCATCGATCCTTGGCAAAATGCGCGTTTGCCGCAAAAAATGCAGCACGGGTGCCCAAAAAGACATAAAAAACTCCCCCTTGTGTGATATGTAAGGGGGAGTGATTTTTACTGTTCGGTTTTCTCCAACAAATCGGGGCGCAATTTCTCGGTCAACTCTTTTGCCTGCTCGTCGCGCCAAGCGTCGATGTTTTTGTGGTGTCCCGAAATGAGCACGTCGGGCACTTTTACGCCATGGAATTCATAAGGGCGTGTGTATTGGGGATATTCCAAAAGTCCCGAAGAAATGCTTTCTTTCTCGTAGCACTCGGCATCGGACAGCACACCGTCGCAAAGACGGGCTACGCAGTCGGTGAGGATGCAGGCAGGAATTTCGCCACCCGTGAGCACAAAATCACCGATGGAAATTTCCTCGTCCACGATCTCGTCAACGATGCGGCGGTCAACGCCCTCGTAGTGTCCGCAAAGGAGAATGAGGTTGTCATAGTCGCGTGCAAGCTCGGCGGCGCGGGTTTGGTTGAGCACCTTGCCCGTGGGGGAAAGATAGATCACGCGTCTCTTCTCGGGAACAAATCCTTCCTCGGCTTGCATTTGCAAAATGGCTGTGTAGCAGTTGTAAATGGGAGGCGCCATCATCAGCATTCCCTTGCCGCCACCGTAGGGCGTATCGTCCACACGGCGGTGCTTATCCTCGGAATAATCGCGGATGTTGTGCGTTTTTACGGTGATCGCACCGCTCTTTTGCGCACGTCCGATAATGCTTTCGCCAAGAACGGTATCCACAAGTCCCGGAAAAAGCGTCATAATGTCAAAGCGCATATCAGTCCTCTCCTCCCTCAATCAGCCCGGGAATGGGACGAACGTAAATGGCATCGTTGGGGTCGATATTCGTAATAAACTCGGGAACGGCTGGAATATAAAACTCGCCCTTTTGGTTTTTGACCACGTAAAGGTCACGCGCGTTGCTTGTGTTGACGTCCACGAGCTTGCCAAGTAGCGCATTCGTGTCGGCGTGCTTGACGGGCAGCCCGATGAGGTCGGCAATAAAGAAGTTTCCCTCCTCTACGGGCAGGTCCTCACGTGCGGCAAAGACCTCAACGTTGCGGAGCGCGTTTGCGGCTTCCTCGCTTTCAATGCCCTCAAGATCCATCAGCACGAATTGCTTAAAGACCGACGCGTGCAAAACGCGACGGGGGGTATATTCCTTATTTTTGCAGAACCAAACGGTATCAAGCGACGCCAAAATTTGCGGTGCGTCGCACCAACTTTCCAGCTTTACCGTTCCGCGAAAGCCGTGGGTATTGACAATCTTGCCCGCAGGCAGATATTTTTGTTTCATAAAGAAGAACGTTTCCTTTCCTCATAATGCTTATAGTATATCATAACAAAGGCAAAAATGCAAGTGGCGCAAAGGTTTTTCCTGCTTTTTTGCGGAAAAAAAGAAAAAAGTTGTGCAGTTCTTAAAATATTTACAAATTCACCCTTGCATATAGTTCCAAAAGCGTTTATAATAATTGCGATATTTTAATTGAACGGAGGACGTATAGATGGATTTCACTATGATTTTGATGCTTGTTGGTCTTTTGGTGGTTATGTACTTTGTTATGATTCGCCCCCAGAAGAAGCAAGAAAAAGAGCAAAACGATATGCGTAACAACCTGGCTGTTGGCGATGAGATTACCACCATTGGCGGTATTATCGGTAAGATCGTTAGCATTAAGGAAGAAACTTGCGTAATCGAAACCTCTCACGAGCGCAGCAAGATTCGCATTCTCAAGAGTGCTGTCAGCCGCGTTGACGTTAAGGCAGAGGACGCAGAATAATGCAAAATTGCTCATAGCAATCATAAAAACACTCCGTGCGGAATACGTTGTAACAAACGGTTTTGCACGGAGGTTTTTATTTTATGAAGAAGATACCCAAGAAATATAAAAAGGCACGGGAGCGAAAAAGTGACGCCGGTGAGAGTTCCCAATTTTTGAGGGGAATACTTGGCACATTGCTCCTCACCCTCGCGGTGGGCGGTGGACTGTTGCTGCTCGCCTCTTTCATTCTGACGTTTGTTCCCGATCCCCTCTCACTTGCCCTTGCGGCAGGGCTCTTTTGTGCCGCGCTGACGGCATTGATGGGAGGATATTTTGCAACACGTGTCTATCATTTGTCTGCTCTCGGTGCAGGATTGATCAACGGCATTCTCTTAACCGCGCTCTCCCTGCTCTTCTCGCTTTTGTTTGCCAAAAACGCCAACTGCTATGCCACGGGATATTCGGCGGCAGTATCGGCACTTTTGCACACGGGCGTGGTTGGGCTTTCGATTGGTGGTGCATTTCTCGGTGCGCGTGAGAGGACGCCTGCCAAACGCCACAAAAAAAGGAGAAGATAAAACAAACGCTTATGCTTCGCATTTTTGCGCTGCATAAGCGTTTTTGTTTGTATTATTCAACAATCGTGATGCGAATACCGCCACTGGCGCTTCTTGCGCGGAACGTGCCGCCCTCACCGTTTTCAGGCACGTGCACACCACCGCTTGTGGAGCGACAGTCGAACACCTTGTTGCTCAAAATGCTGCCGCGGATGCCGCCGCTGGCGGTTTTAAGATCAAAGGATGCCGCATCGCAACGGTCAAATTCAATCGAACCGCTGGTGTTTTCGATTTCGATTTCGCCTTGGCAAACTACACGTTCAAGGTAGATGCCGCCCGAGGTGTTTTCAATCTCAACTTCAAGGGGCGTTGCATTCTTCACTTCGATTCTGCCACTGCCGTTGTTAAGGTTCAATTTTCCGTTAACGCCGCCGAGAACGTGAATGCTGCCGCTTGTGTTCTTGGCAGTCAAGTCACCGCTCACTCTGCCGTTTACGGTGATGCTGCCGCTGGTATTTTTTATATTGAGCGCACCTGCCACAAGAGAAGAAGAGGTAATGGAGCCGCTCGTGTTTTGCAAGGTAGCGTTTGCAAAAACGAAGCCCTCTTGCACCGTGATGCTACCCGAAGTGGAATGAATAGCCAGCGATTCGTAATCCTTTGCAGGCAGATAAACGGTGACAGACAGCATTTGCAGGTTTGAAAAAATGCCGATGTGATCATACCATTGGCGATTGTCGATCTGCTTAACTGTCAGTGTGCCGTCCTTGAGCTCGACAGTGTGGTATAGGTCTTCTTTATCCTTGCATTCCACGCGCCACTCGTCTCCCTCGATGGGAAGGATCTCTATGCGACTGTCGACAGTATTAATAAATATGCTTGTAGGAGCTTCTTCTGTGTCGTATCTTTGGACATTATCCTTTACGGTGTTCATTTCCGTGGGATACTTTTGCAAAAGCACCCAACCCGCGCCCACCAGAAGGGCACCGATAACAAGACAGATAAGTGCTATAATCAATGCTTTTTTCATTTTGTTTATCTCCTTTCAAAAAGCAGCTTGAAAAATCCCTTGAACATGGCTCCAATGCCCTTGCCGCCAAGCCTTGAAAGGTGTAGTGCCGCCATGGTAGAAAGGATGCAAAGAGCCGCAAGAATGAGCGCGGTACCAACGGTGAGTGCGAGCGCCGCAAGTCCCTCGCCAACAAAAACAGCGGGTGCTGCCGCCAAAAGAGCAATTGCCGATGCGCCGAAGGATACGACCAGCGACCACGGTGTAACCATGGCAAGCGTTAACAAAGCAATGGCTGCCGTGAGCACCAAGCAGAATGCCGTAATAAGCAGAGGAAACCAAACGGGAAAGCCCAAGATCAAAAGTGCGATCAAAAGCCCGCTTTTCTTTTGTTTTTGCGCATACGGTGCAACGTAATAAGGATTTTGTGCACCTGCAAGAATTTGTGCCGCAACATTATCAAGGCCGCCCATTTTTGCAATTGCCTGCTCGGTGGTGTAGCCGCTTTCGATGTAATCGTCTATCATTTCACTGTAATACTCCAGCGCCGCCTCTACCTCCTGCTTTGGCAAAACGGAAATTCTTTGGCGCAGGAGCGCTAAAAATTCGATTTTTTTCATTTCTTATTTCCCTCCCGTTACAAATTGATAAATGTGCATCATTTCCTTCCACTCTTGTGCAAAGGAGTTCAGGCGCGCAACACCCTTTGGTGTGATGCGGTAATATTTGCGCAATCTGCCGTTGTGCTCAATTGCGTAAACGGTGAGCTGCCCTGCCTCCTCGAGTCGGCGCAAAATAGGATAGAGCGTGGACTCGGAAATTGCAATGTAGGGTTGAATTTCTTTGACGATTTGGTAGCCGTAGGAATCCTCGCGGCGGATAGCCGCCAGAACGCATACGTCCAGAAGTCCTCTTTTCAGTTGGATATCCATACAATACCCCCCTTTCGCATAATACTATATCACGCATAGTATTGGATTGTCAAGCCATTATTTACAAAAAATGTGTTTTTTCACAAAAAGTTCAAATTGTAGACATATTTTTGGCGTACAATAGATGGGTTAATATTTTTATATTAATAAACACTATTAAAAGAAAGGATGTGCGCGCGTGAGAAAGCTGCTCAAATATGTGAAGCCCTACACAAAGGAATGTATCATTAGCCCTTTGTTTAAGCTTTTGGAAGCGGTTTTTGACCTTTTGGTACCGCTTGTGGTAAAGACCGTTATTGACGACGGTATTGCCGTTGGTGACAAGGGCGTTATTTTTGCTTGCTTTGGCGTTCTCGTCGGCTTTGCCGCCGTGGGACTGACCTGCTCCCTCATTGCCCAATACTTTGCCGCGCGTGCCGCCGTTGGTGTGAGCACCGACCTGCGCCGCGATCTCTTTGCGCACATCGGAAAATTCTCTTATGCACAAACCGACGGTGTGGGAACCTCTACCCTGATTACCCGACTGACGGGTGACGTCAATCAGGTGCAGTCCGCCGTCAACTTTACGCTCCGCCTGCTTTTGCGCTCCCCCATCATCGTTTTGGGTGCCGCTACAATGGCGTTCCTTGTAGATGCAAAGGGTGCTTGGGTATTTGCCGTTGTCATTCCCGTTTTGGCAATCATCGTTTTTTCGATCATGCTCAAAACCAACCCCATCTACAAAAAGGTGCAAAAGAACCTTGACACTGTGACGGGTGTGGTTCGTGAAAACCTTTTGGGTGTGCGCGTGCTCCGCGCATTCCGCAAAGAGAATGACGAGATTGCTCGCTTTTCTGCCGCAAACGAAGAGCACAACCGCGTGCAGAATTTTGCGGGTCGCATTTCCGCTTTGATGAATCCTTTGACGCTCGTTGTCGTCAATGCAGGCGTTATCGTTCTGCTCGCATCGGGTGCCAAACTCGTACAAATTGGCGATATGTCGCAGGGTGACGTTGTTGCCTTGACGAACTATATGGCACAAATTTTGGTGGAGCTCGTTAAGTTTGCAATGACGGTGTTCACCGTGACCAAGGCACTTGCCTCTGCCGACCGTGTACAAGCTATTTTCGATACCCCCGTGGGTATGGAAGCTCTTGATGACGATACCGTTTACGGCAATGCCGAAGATGCGGTGCGATTTGAGAACGTATCTCTGACCTATGCGGGCGATGCCGAAGAAACCCTTTCGGGCATCAGCTTTGCCGCCCCTCGCGGTGCAACGGTCGGTATCATCGGTTCAACCGGATCGGGCAAGACCTCGCTGGTCAATCTCATTCCCCGTTTTTATGAAGCAACCAAAGGTCGCGTGCTGATAAACGGCCGCGACGTTCGTTCGCTTGATACAGACACTTTGCGTGATCGCATTGCCATCGTTGGGCAAAAAGCGGTGCTCTTTTCGGGCACGGTGCGCTCCAACCTCGCTTGGGGCAAGGAGAGTGCCACCGACGAGGAAATGTGGCAAGCACTTGAATTGGCACAAGCCAAAGAATTTATTTTGCAAAAGAATGGTCTTGACGAGCCCGTAAGTGCGGGCGGCAAGAACTTTTCGGGCGGTCAGCGCCAACGCCTGACCATTGCACGCGCGCTCATCAAAGGTGCCGAAATTTTGATTTTGGACGATAGCTCCTCGGCACTCGACTACGCAACCGATGCCGCACTGCGTGCCGCGCTGCATACAATTCCCAACTCCCCCACAGTCTTTATTATTTCACAACGCACCTCCTCTATCCGCCACGCGGATTTGATTTTGGTAATGGAAGACGGTGCGCTTGTTGACCAAGGCAGACACGATGAGCTGCTTGCCCGTTGCGAGGTTTACCGTGAAATTCACGAATCGCAATTCAAAAAAGGGGGTGAGCAGGCATGAAAAAGCTGACCTTTGACCGTCGCGCGCTCGCTCGCGTTTTTGCCGGTCTCAAGCATTACCGCTTGGCGTTGGGCGCCTCCCTCCTTCTTGCCGCCGCCATTGTGGGACTGACGCTGTATATTCCGCTTTTGACGGGACGCGCCATTGACTACATGATTGGCAAGGACAACGTTCATTGGAGCGGTGTATGGCAAAATTGCATTGCCATTGGCATTTGCACGCTTTTTTCGGCTCTGTTCCAATGGCTGATGAACGTCATCAACAACCGCATCACCTACGGCATGGTGCGCCGACTGCGCCGCGAAGCATTTGAAAAGCTGCAACGCCTTCCCCTCTCCTATATCGACTCTCACCCCACGGGTGACGTGCTTAGCCGCATCATTACCGACGTTGACCAATTCACCGACGGACTGCTACTCGGCTTTGCGCAATTCTTTACGGGCATTTTGACCATTCTCGGCACACTGATCATTATGCTGACTCTGCGTTGGCAAATCGCGCTCGTGGTCATTTTGATCACCCCTCTTTCGCTCTTTGTTGCCGCATTTATTGCAAAAAAGACTTATTCAATGTTCCGTTTGCAATCGACCACGCGTGCCGAGCAAACCGCACTGATTGA
Source organism: Eubacteriales bacterium (assembly GCA_045646445.1). Taxonomy (GTDB): domain Bacteria; phylum Bacillota; class Clostridia; order Oscillospirales; family CAG-272; genus UMGS1865. The sequence continues at coordinate 10,839 of JAZRKS010000227.1, forward strand.
CGAATACGTTGGCAACCACAAGGTAGTGGTAGCTTATAGCCGCGAGGATGCATTGCAAAAGGAATTTGACGAGGTGAACAGTCGCCTTGGCAAATGCGCACTCCGCGCAACCTTCTTCTCCTCAACCACCAACCCCTCAACGCGTTTTGTCAACAACCTCGTTTACGCGGGTGTTGCTCTTGTGGGTGCTATGATGTGTATTGCCCCCGGCACAACGCTGACGGTTGGTACGCTTTCGGTGTTCCTCAACTATGCAAACCAATACACAAAGCCCTTTAACGAGATCTCCGGTGTTTTGACCGAGCTGCAAAATGCACTTGCCTGCGCCGCTCGCGTATTTGAAATTCTCGACGAACCCGAGCTCACCCCCGATGCGCCCGATGCACACGTTATAAAGGAAGCCGAGGGTAACGTAACACTGACAAACGTTGCGTTCTCTTACACCCCCGAGCAGGATCTGATCCGTGACCTTGATCTTGCGGTCACCCCCGGTCAGCGCATTGCCATCGTTGGCCCTACGGGCTGCGGCAAAACCACCCT
>JAZRKS010000228.1:0-15120 GCA_045646445.1 Eubacteriales bacterium
TCTTAGCGACCAGGGTCTCGGTGGCCCCTGGGAGCTCGCGGTAGCAAAAGCAAGTCTTTATGACTTGCGCCGACTGTCTATTGGTGTGCTGCGGATTTGTTTTGATAAACCCTTTTCAGCAAGTTCTTGAAGGGGTGTGGGGGAACTTCTCGAAAGAAGTTCCCCCACATAAATCTTATTTTACTATCTTCTCAAAAGGACAATCGTTGTTTGTGAGCACGGGCAAGAGGCGGAAGGAGAAGCGGAAGTCGCGGTCATTGAGGCGCCACTTGGGAAGGAGCTCGGGGCCGCAGGAGTTGGAGCCGATGCCGCTATGGCGGTAATCGATGTGAACAACGGTCTCCTCGAGGGGAACGAGCTCGTAATCGTGCTCGGTTGCGGTCAACTGGCGCGCGGTAAAATGCGAGCAGTTGAAGCTGAAGCTCTTGCACTCCTCGGTATTGGTTGTAAGGAGTCCGTGACCGGCGGCGTTGCCGACCTCTACCCAGCGAGTTTCGATATGTGCCATATTCTCTTGCGGACGAACGTAATGCTCAAAGTGCTCGGTAACGGTGGTTTTGTAGCGACCGATGCGCGAGGCGTGCTTTTTGTCGATGTAAGACTCGACGGGGCCTCTGCCAAAGTAGGCAAGCTGCTCGCAATCGGCAGGCATCTTAAACTTGACACCAAAGCGAGGCAGGAAGGCGTTTTCTTTTGCAACATGTACGTCCATATCCACCTTGACACCCTCGCCGCGCGCAAAGACGTAGCGAACGTCCATTGTAAGCAGCGTATCGCGAGCAGGCGCACCCATGACGAGCATTGCGGATACCGTAATAACGTTTTCGGTGTTCTCCGTTACCGCGCAATCTCTGCAGTGCAGGCGCATATTGTTGTAGTATTGGTTAACCCATTGATGCTTGATGTTGCGGTCATTGTCGGTGGGAGCGCGCCAAATGGTGGGCGTGACGGATGCCGTCAAAAACTCTTTGCCGCGGCCCTTGAGGGACTTGAGCAATCCGTGCGGACGGTCAACCGTGTAAACGTTTTCGCCATCGGTAACAACAATTTCGTTGGCAGACTCACAAACGGTGAAGGTCTGCTTGGGCATTGCCTTTTCAAGAACGGGAGCGGCAGGCGTGTTGAGCTCAAATTGCTCAAAGCCAACCTCGTAGCCCATCTCTGCCCAAGGGGTTGCCGTGTTGGTACGATAAGAAAGATTGAGGTAGCAGAAGCCGTCAAGTGTAGAAAGATCGCCAAGATCAAGCTTGTAGGTGCGGCGGCGACGGGGGGCAATATTCAGCCCCGTGATGCGTCCTTGACGGATCACACGACCGTTGCGCTCAATGCTCCAAACAAGATCGAGATCGGAAAGGTTTTTAAAATAACGGTAGCTTTGCAGGGTGACGCTTCCCTTTTCGGCATCAAATGCTTCGGCACGGCAGGGGCGGAGCACCTGCTTGAGCTCGAGTATACCCATGTGCGGACGGCGGTCGGGATAAACGAGACCGTCAACGCAGAAGTTGCCATCGTGGGGATAGTTGCCCTTGTCGCCACCGTAAATATACTTGGGCGCACCGTGCTTGCCAATATCAACAGAGTGGTCAAGCATCTCCCAAACGCAACCGCCAAAGTAGGCATCGTTTTCCATCATCAGCTGCCAGTAGTCCTCAAGGTCACCGGGACCGTTGCCCATGGCGTGCGAATACTCGCAAAGGAAGAAGGGCTTTTCCATTTGGGGATTTTCAAAATAATAATGCTTCATCTCCCACAAGGAAGGATACATGCGGCTGTCGATATCGACGTAATCTGCCGTAAAGCGCATCTTTTTGCGCTCCTCGTGAGATGCTTTTTTGTAAAGATCCATTTTGCGACGGGAGAGGTCCTCGCTGTGCACAAAGCAGCCGGGCATACGCTCGTGGAAATAGTCTGCCATTGCCACGTGATTTTTGCCAATGCCGCTCTCGTTGCCAACCGACCAGAACAAAATACAGGCGCGGTTTTTGTCGCGCTCCATCATGCGCTCGGCACGGTCGAGGTAAGCATCGGTCCACTCGTCGTTATCGGTCAGGGCATCCCATTTGCCAAACATGCAAAAGCCGTGGGTCTCAAGGTCTGCCTCGTCGCAAACAAAGAAGCCGAGGCGGTCGCAAAGCTCGAGGAAGCGCGGATCGTGGGGATAGTGGCTGGTGCGGATCATATTGACGTTGTGCGCCTTGAGAATATAGAGGTCGCGCAGCATGTGCTCCACGGGGGTGGCACTGCCAAGCTGCGGGTGGCTATCGTGGCGGTTAACGCCTTTGCCCTTGACCTTTTTGCCGTTGACGTAGAGCACCTTGCCCTTGATTTCAAAGCGGCGAATACCGATCTCTTGGCGGATGACCTCGTTGCCGCATTGGATATAAAGGACGTAAAGATTGGGATCCTCATCGCTCCAAAGAATGGGGTTTTCAATTTGAATGGCAAAATCGCGCGTACAGTCAACCGTGTTTTTGCTCGATGCAATCTCCTCGCCCATAGGGGAAACGAGACGGCAACAAACCTCGGCACAACCCGTTACGGTCAGCTCGGTTGTAATGATAGCACGGCTGAAATCGTCGTTGAGTGCGGTACGTGCGTAAATATCTTCAATGTGAACGGCATCGCGAGAGAGCAGATAGACCTCGCGGATAAGACCCGAGGAACGGATCTTGTCTTGGTCCTCAAGATAGGTGCCGTCGCACCATTTGAGCACGAGAATTTGAACTCGGTTCTCGCCCGCTACAAGGAAATCGTTGACGGCGACCTCGGTGGTCATGTGGCTGACTTGACTGTATGCCGCAAATTTGCCGTTGATGTAAAGGTAGAAGCAAGAATCAACCCCTTCAAATACCATATACAGCTTTTTGCTTGCCAAAGTCTCACCGTCTACCTCAAAGGTGCGCTCGTAAAGTCCGCAGGGGTTATCCACGGGCACGTAGGGGGGATCGACGGGAATGGGATAGTTGACGTTGATATAGTGAGGCGTATCGTAGCCGCGGCCAAGCGCATATTGCCAGCTCATGGGAACGGGCAAACGGTCTCCCTCGCCAAAATTCCATTCGGGTGCGATAAAGTTTGGCACCTTGTAGAGTGCATCATAATAACGGAAGCTCCACTCACCGCAAAGAGAATAGAAGTAATTGGAGTTTGCGCGGTTGGCGGTGTTTGCCGCCGCTTCGCTTTGATACGGAATAAAATAGGCGTGCGGTTTTTCACAACCAATGTGCAAATGCTTGGGTGATTGATGGTAGTTGAATTCGGGCATTTTGTTATCCTTTCTCCCACAAAAGCGGGATAAAAAATCATGAAAATTCGTTATACGGTATACAAAGTCGTTTTAACTGATGAGTCCTGCCTCGATGCTGAACAGTCCCTTGATGTGCTCGCGCAGGAGGGGGTTATGTGTCAATTCCGGGTCAACGGCAAGGATCTCGCGTGCATCGGCAGCCGCCTCGGTGAGCACCGAAATATCCTCACCGGCATCGGCAAGGCGGAAGGAAAGTCCGCCGCTTTGCCGAACAACGCCGCCCTCTGCAGTTGCCAAAAAGTCACCGGGACCGCGCTGTGCCAAATCTTGCTCGGCTATGCGGTAACCGTCGTAGGTGGTTCGCATGACTTCAAGACGGTCGCGCGAGGTGCGCGAAACCGCTCCGTCGCCACCCATCACCAGCACGCAATGCGATTTGCGCACGCCGCGTCCAACGCGTCCGCGCAGCTGATGCAATTGCGAAAGTCCGAACCGCTCGGCATTCTCAACAATCATCAGTGCCGCGTTGGGCACGTTGACACCAACCTCTATGACGGTGGTGGAAACGAGCACGTCGATGTTGCCATCGGCAAATTCTTGCATAACGGCATCCTTTTCGCGGCTCTTCATACGTCCGTGCAAAAAGGCAACGCGCACGTCGGGGAGTGCTTTTTGCAGCTCCTCGGCAAAGGTGACTGCCGCCTTGAGGGGCGGCTTTTCCTCACGCGCAAGGAAGATTTCATCAAGGTCGGAAAGTGTGACCTCTTCGGGTTCTTTTTCCTGTTCCTCGACAGCAGGGCAAACGACGTAGACCTGTCCGCCCTCGTCGACCTGCTTTTGAATGAAGGCATTGAGGCGCGGTCGGTAGGTCTCATCCACCACAAAGGTGTCAACTCTCTGTCTGCCCGCGGGCATTTCGTCAATACGGGAAATATCAAGCTCCCCATAAAGCACCAGCGCGAGCGAGCGCGGAATGGGGGTTGCGCTCATTACCAACAGGTGGGCGTTGGTGTTTTTTTCTGCCAGCTTTGCTCGCTGACGCGCACCAAAGCGGTGTTGCTCATCGGTGACAACAAGTCCGGGAGCGGCAAATTCCACACCGTCGGAAAGCAGTGCGTGTGTGCCGATAACAACCTGCAATCTCTTGCCCTCATCCTCGCTCGAAAGCGCGGCCTTGATGCGCCTCTTCTCGGCAGCAGTGGTCGCACCTATCAGGAGTGCACAAGAGATACCCATTCCCTCAAACACGGGAGCGAGGTCAAGGTAATGCTGGCGCGCCAAAATTTCGGTGGGTGCCATGAGTGCCGCTTGTCTGCCGTTCTGCACCGCGATGAGCATTGCGGCAGCGGCACAAACGGTTTTGCCGCACCCAACGTCACCGACAACGATTCTGCCCATAGGCGTATTCTTTGCCATATCGCGCGCAATCTCGTCAACGGTGCGTTTTTGTGCCCCCGTCAATTCATACAGCAGTGTTGCAAGCAGGCGCGAGACATCTCCATCGGGGCACGCGGGGGCATTCATAGACTTTTCGCGGCGTTGCGACATTGCAGCTCCCAACGAAAAGCAGAAAAATTCATCATAGACCAAACGGCGACGCGCAATCATCAGCGCCTCGGGCGTTTCGGGTTTGTGGATGCTTCGCAATGCATACGAAAGTGTGCAAAGCGAGCGTTTTTGCAAAATGTCTTGCGGTAACGGATCTTCAATATTTGCCGCGAGCAGCTCGATTGCCGCCGCAACATCCTTTGCAATCTGTTTTGGGGTAAGCCCCTCGGTCATGCGGTAGACCGCGCACAGAGACGGTAGATTTGCCGACGGTGTCCAGGGCTCTGCCACGGGCGAGGACATAGTATATCGCTTGCCCACGCGCTCGACCTTGCCAAAAAACCGAAACACCGTACCAACGCGAAACTGTGTTTTGAGGTAATCCTGATTGAAATACGTAATCTCACAAGACCCACTTTCATCAAACGCGCGGAACTTCAAAAAGGATTTATGCGAGCGCAATCTGACAACCTTTGCGTCACTTGCAACGGTCAAAATCAGCGAGCTTTTGCCGTCCATTCTCGCGTCTGCCAAGAGCACCACGTCACCGCGGTTCTCATACGCTCTGGGATAGTGCAACAAAAGGTCACCCAAGGTCACAATGCCAATTTTAGCATAGTATTCGGCTCTTGTTTTACCTATGCCGTTCAATACGGTAATAGGTGAGCTTCTCGTAATAACCATGATTGCACCTCCTTGGGATTTGAATCGGACACGAGAGACGAAAACGCCACCCTCAGGTGGCTACACCTCATCCGTCAAATGTCACTGACATTTGACACCTTCTACTCAAGGGGAAGGCTTGAGTTAGTTTCGCCACTAAAACATTTTTGGAATATAGCGGCTTTGTTTGCAAAAATTCTTGTGTTTTCCTTTGATGGCAAATCAACCGTTAACCTTCCCCCCGAGGGGAAGGTGTCAAATCCGACTTGCGGATTTGACAGATGAGGTGTAACCGCTCGCAAGCGGCGTTGTCGTTTAAAAGCAATTCGCTCGTTTTTTGCAAAACATCAATTTTGTCCGTTGGTTTAATTATATCTTAATTGCTAACATTTGTCAACAAAAGTGCGTTTTTTTGCACAAAATTTATTTTTGGTGGCGCGCATAACAATTTTGCAACGGCACATACTACAAACAGTCGGAATAAAAAATGCCACGCAAGCCGTGGCGACGTTCCGCAATTCGCAAAGGAGACAAAACAATGCTGTTGGATCGCATTTCTCTGATTTTAACCATCGTTGGTGCCCTGAACTGGGGCAGCATCGGTCTGTTTCAATTTGACATCGTTGCGTGGATCTGCGGTGGGCAATCCTCGCTCCTCTCTCGCATTATCTACACCGTGGTAGGCCTTGCGGGTGTTTGGTGCATCTCTCTGCTATTTCGCGCTCGCGAGACCTTTGACAAAATCGAGGATTAAAAACGAAGGCTGACGCATTGCCCCCTTGGCATTTGCGTCGGCCTTTTGTTTACTATTCCCTCTTTTTTATAACTTTTTTCGCTTTTTTGTATATACTTTTGTAAAACCCTCTTGACAAAACCACAAATTATATATATAATATTTAATGTGGATGTCTATCGCAATTGTGAAAACGCGAAATCATTTTAGAAAAGAGGATAAATGTTATGGCAAGAACTACATATGCCAAAGCGCAAAAGCTCTCCAAGCGCGAGCAGGATAAGGTTCAAGCGCTTAAGGCTGATTATCTGAAAACAGTTTACACCAAGAAGCAACGCCTTGGTGTTTGGAAAAAATGGGAATTCTTCCGTCTTTTGTTCATTTGGGCAGCTTGGCTCACCCTGATTGCAGGCGTAGTAACCGGTATTCTTCGTTGGGCACGCGCTACCGTTTCGGGTGATTTGGGCGTTGACCGTTTCTTCTACTTTAACGTTGGAAACGGCACCGAGCTCTATATTCACAAGGTAACCGTTCACTGGATCGTTGCAGGTCTCGCTGCATTTGTTGTATGCGGCATCATCGCCCTCATTCTCAGCCCTGTATGCAAGGCAAAGTACAAGAAGTACAGCACCAAGGCTGACCACGTTGACATTAAGCTTGACAACCTCAAGAGAGAAAAGATCGATAGCGTACTCGAGAACCAAATCGTTGTTTCCGTTCGTTCCATTTTCGAAACCCTCGTTGAATACGAAGACGTTTTGGAAGGCGAAGCCGAAGACGATGACGAATACGAGTACTTTGATGCAAACAAGGCAGGCACTCCCGAATTGAGAACCTTTACCGGCTCTGTTGACAGCGCAGTTGTTTACATTGACGGCATGGAGGTTGGCGCAGTTGATTTGGATAGCGAGTTCTCTTGCTTCCGCGTTGAGCCCGGCCTGCACACCCTTAAGATCGCAATTAAGAAGGAGTTCCCCTACTACGGCAAGCAGCTCGTAATCGAAACTCCCACCAACCCCATTCGAGTAGACGGTGACTATCGCATCGTTCTTTACTCCCTGCTCACCAAGCAAAACAAGGGCGTTATTCGCTACAAGCTCAAGGTTGCTGAGTACGACGATATGGTTATCTTTATGCGTGACACCCGTCAAGCAGGTAACTCCGACGACGTACGCAACGCCGACAAGATGAGCAAGTACCTCAAAAAGAGAGCTACCAAGCTGCACCTCAAGCTGTTTGGCCTGCCCGAAACCGAGGAACAATACCGCCTGCGCGAGTCCGCTCTCTACGGCGAAGAGACCGCAAATATGGAAGCTCTCTCCAGAAACATGGACAGCACCTTCCACGATGCTCGCCTCAACCGCGCAAACAAAATCGAAGTTACCCTCAATCAGCCCATGGATATCAAGCGCTGATCGAAAAGCAAATAAAAAAGACGGCCTGCCTGTGCAGGTCGTCTTTTTTTGTTTATGCGGCAATCCACGCGCCAAGCGTTGTCAAATCGATCAAAATACCGCAAAAAACGGAAATGCAGAACAGAATTGCCAACACACGCAAGGAATCCTTGATGGGGCGATTGTTGCGGAAAAGAATGGCAAGACCAATGCCCGCGTTCACCATTAAGCCCGACAGCAGAGCGCCGCTGCTGATGACGCCATCTGTAAAAAGCGAGGTGAGCGCCACCGAGGATGCGCAGTTGGGAATCAGACCCACAAGGGCTGACAGAACACTGCCGAGCACGGGACGTCCCAACACAAAGCCTTGAATGTTCTCCTCCCCTATCAGCTCAATGCCAAGGTTGAGAACAAAGGTAAAAATCAAAAGGAATGCCGTTATGTAGGCGGTGTGCTTAAGTGCCGAGAGCACAAAACGATCTCCGCAAGCGCAGTTTTCACGCTCGCAAAGCTCCTCAATTTGCGGCTCCTGCTCACCGCGTTTGCCACGCAGGCAAAGGCGCGTCACACCGTCAACGGCAAAGCCTGCGGCAATGCCAATGATAAGCTTTGTGGCGAGCAATTTTAATATGGTAGGAAGCGGTGCACCGCTCGAGACCAAAATGGGGAGCATTTCATCGGACGTGGAAAGATAGACCGCGATAAGTGTGCCCGTGGTGATCATGCGACCTGTGTAAAGTCCCGTAGCTGCGGCAGAAAATCCGCATTGCGGAAGCACGCCGAGCGCACCGCCAATAAGCGGGCCTACCTTGCCCGATGTGCGCAACCAACGCTCGGGGGCGCCGCCCGCCTTATGCTCCAAGAACTCCATTAAAAGGTAGCTCAAAAACAAAAACGGAACAACCTTTGCGGTATCCCCAAGCGAGTGGAGCAGGCTATGCCCCAACAGATGAAAAATATCATGCATTGCTCGGCTCTCCTTTACGTATACAAGCGGCACAAACGCCATACAAAACCGAACGGCCGCAGTTGATCAGAAAACCGTGATCGCGCAACATATGCTCGGCAAACTCGGCGCTGGCAAAGCAATCGAGGTGGCTGACGCGACCGCAAACCGTGCACTTTTGGTGAAAATGGTCTTTGCAGTCACACTCGGCACCAATGTATTGATAAAGTGTTCCGCGTCCTTCACCGCCGTGGAACTTGCGCAAAACCTCAACCTTGCAAAGCTCACCCAAGTGGCGGTAAAGACTGCTCTTGCCCGTGGGCGCCTCGGCGTTGACCTCGGTATAAAGCTCCTCTACTGTAAATTGGCGGTCGGGGTTGCGCCTAAAAAAGCCGATGAGTGCTTCCCTGCCCGCTGTTTTATATCTCTTTTTTCTCATTTGTTTTCTCCTTAAATTGAGAACAGTTCTCAAATTATATCACAAAAATCGGGGCTTGTCAAGCCCTTTTTCTTTTTTCAAACAAAAGTTATAAAAATGATTTCTCTTAAGTATGTTTTTTTCTTTGTCGGGCAAAATATTCTCACGTTTACAAAAAGCTTTTGTTTCTTCTTTTCTTTTTTCAAATACGGTGTGCGATTTTTGCAAAATGCACACGTTTTTAAGGTGTGCCGAGCGGCGAATGGTTATCATTGTTACTTATGAAACACACGGTGGCGGCACACATTAGTATCAGCAAACGGACAAGGTATCATTCGTCGGTGAGCATTCTCAAACGGGCTCACCGACCACAGACCTGCGCCCATTGCCTCTCAAAAAATAACGGCGCATTTGGGCGCCCATATATAGGAAGGGTTACTGAAATGAAAAGAAGAATTTGGAAGCTTTTGTGCTGCCTTTTGCTGATGCTGTCGCTGCCGTTTATCGGAATTTTGACACCCTCAGCGGAGCAACCCAAAAAGGAGTTTGTTTTTGCTATGAGCCATTGCCCGTCGGGATTTGACGCCGAGGTTGCGTCTGCATCTCTGCCCTGTATGACCGAGTTGCGGGGAGCCGCCACTTACTCGGCTGTTCTTGAGGCGGATGCCGACGGCTTGCGCGACCTGATGCTCTGCCCCGGCGGCATGCCCTTTGGTGTAAAGTTTTATACCGACGGCGTAATGGTGGTAGGCTTTTGCGACATTGACACCGGTAGGGGGAGCGTTAACCCTGCCGCTCGCGCGGGACTGCATACAAAGGATATCATCCTCAAAATTAACGGCGAGGAAATCAAAGGTGCTGCGGATATGACCGAGCGCATTGAAGCATCCGGGGGGAAGCCCCTGCTATTGACCTACCGCCGCGGCGGCAAGGAGTTTGAAACCTCGCTCACGCCCGTTCTGTCGGCAGCCGAGGGACATTACAAAACCGGTATTTGGGTGCGTGACAGCGGTGCGGGAATTGGCACCGTGACCTTCCTGTTTCCCGATAGTGGCGCGTTTGCGGGGCTTGGGCACGGCATTTGCGATGCCGACACGGGAGCGCTTGTGCAAATGCGAAAAGGCGCGGTATCTGACGTTACCATTTCCTCGGTTGTCAAGGGCGCGGCAGGTGCGCCCGGAGAACTCAAGGGGCACTTTAACCCCGGTCGCTCGGGGGCACTGCTTGGCAACTCGGCTTGTGGCGTGTGGGGCGTCTTTTCCGAGGTTCCCGAAACATCCTATGAGCCGATGCCCGTGGGACTCCGCGACGAATTGCACGAGGGCGATGCCTATATTCTTTGCACCGCCACGGGCGACGGAATTCAAAAATATGACATTCGCATTTCGAATATCAAGCGCGATGCCAAGGGCTCCAAGTGCTTCACCGTGACCGTCACCGACCCCGATCTGCTCGCCCTCACCGGCGGCATTGTGCAGGGAATGTCGGGCTCTCCCATCATTCAGGACGGCAAGCTCGTCGGCGCCGTCACCCACGTCCTCATCAACGACCCGACCACGGGCTACGGCATCTTTTTGGAGAATATGCTCGCCAATATGCCTGTGTTGGCAAGGTAGAAGGCAAAACAAAATAAACTGTTGTCCCTATTTGAACACACCCCACAAGTGCGTTATAATAGGGACAACCTGATTGTGAGCGTATCGAAGGCATTGTTTTTAAAAATCCCCACCTGCGCTCCACTTAGGGCTCAAAAAATGCCTTTTAAAAAAAGTTTTCACCACCCGAAAATTTGCTCTTGACACGCATTTTGATGTATGCTATACTGAGCTTACAATACTGATTTTGGAGGGGATAAAATGAGAAAAAACATCACAAATTTTAACCGTATGAAAAAGACGATCACCTGGCTGTTAATCGCATCTTTTCTTCTAGCATTTTTGGTTTCTTGTAATACGCAACCGCCGAAAGAAAGCAAAAACGATACTACATCCACAACCGAACAAACAGGAAATATTCCTTCCAACGATATCACCAACGAAGAAAAATACAAGCCCGTATTGGATATATACAAAGACGTTATTATGAATTTGGACGAGAAGATGAATTCCAAGGATAGTCCTTATGCCGAGGGAACAAAAGAATACGAATGGGAATCAGCCATTATAGGTGCTTGCACAACTCTTAATCCTTCAACAAACGTCCCCGGTTATGCATTCTATGATTTGAACAAAAACGGAAACGACGAAATGCTTTTGCTTCTTGATGACTATACCGTTTTAGCGATCTTTTCCTTTGCGGATGCTAAGCCTATTTTGCTTGATAACTATTGGAACCGAAAGAAATGTACGATAGACGGAGACGGAACCATACAAGTATACGGTAGCGGCGGAGCAGATAACTCTTCCTTTTCGATATATGAAATAGCCAAAAGCGATAAAGAGCTTGTGCTGTTAGAAGAATACGGAACGGACGGGGGTGATTCCGACACCGGCATTCCCTATTACTATAAAAAATTAAATGGCTCTAATACATCCATCACCGCACTTGAATATGCAGCCGCGTTAAGTCAAGGCATTTATTCCTCTGGCGAAAGCTTAGCCGCACACACAAAAGAAAATGCAAGCTTTGAATTTGTTCCGCTTGAGCTTGATTATAAAAAAGTTTTCGAAAAGATATTGAATTATGAAATGACAATAAATTCTGAAAATCGATATCTTTGGTATTTCCTTCAATATTTCGGAGGCAGCTCCACGGAATATCCCAACACAGTTGGAATATGCTATTTGGATATGGACGGAGACGGAATTGAGGAATTGCTTTTGAGAGGTGATTACAACGATTATATCATACTCAGATATCGAAGCGGCACTGTCTATTTGTACAGAATGGATTATAAATCAATAGATCGCTTCTATGAGGACGGAAGCTACGGTTGGCATTCTCCCACTTATTTAGAGGACAATTCTGTTTGTTATGGAATCTCAAAGATTATGGCGTTTACCGAGAAAAGTGCCAAATATAGTTCCCTCTTTACAATCTATGACGGCGAAAACGAAAGCTATTTTTTGATTGACGGAAAATTCGCTTCGAAGGCTGAGTTAGACGCTCTGATTGAAAGCAGAAAGGACACCAAAGAGGTCACTTGGACGACCTATACGCTCGGCAAAATTCCCGCCAAAGGATAATATGAAAATCTTTTTGAATAACATACCGCCGAGAGCATCCCTTTGTCCGCTCTTGGCGGTGTTTCCTTTTTTCTATCACTATTATGCATATTGTTATTAAAAATCGCGGTTGCATATTTTGCTTCTTTTCCCCTTGACAACCGCAAAAAAATGTGGTACAATTTATAGAATGAAGGAAGAAATTTTCTCCAATCCTCTTTGTGAAAGGAATTTTAGAATGAAACACGTTGACATTAAGAAAATATTTGCAAACGTGGATGAGTACGTTGGAAAAACCATTGACGTGTGCGGTTGGGTTAGAACCGCCCGTGACTCGAAAAACGTTTCGTTTGTTGAAATCAATGACGGCTCCTGCACCGCTAACCTGCAATTGGTTATCGACAAGGAGAATATGGATATTAAGGTAAATACCGCTTTTGTAATTGGTTGCGGTGTTAAGGTGACCGGTGTTATCGTTGCCTCCGACATGAACAAGTGCGAGATGCAAATGTCTACTTACGAAATTCTTGGCGACTGCCCTGCGGACTATCCTCTGCAAAAGAAGCGTCACTCCCTCGAATTTCTGCGTACAATGCCTCACCTGCGTGTTAGAACCAACACCATTATGAACGTTCAGCGCGTTCGTTCGGCTCTTGCTGCGGCTTCTCACCTTTACTTCCAAAGCAACGGCTATACCTACGTTCACACGCCCCTGATCACCGGCAACGACTGCGAGGGCGGCGGCGAGGTATTCCGCGTTACCACCCAACCTTGGAATGCAACCGCCAAGACTGCAGAGGAATACTTTGCAGAAGATTTCTTCGGCAAGCAAGCATTCCTGACCGTTTCCGGTCAGCTTGAGGGCGAGGTTGCCGCTATGGCTCTTGGCAAGATCTACACCTTTGGTCCCGTTTTCCGCGCTGAAAACTCCAACACCTCCCGTCACGTATCCGAGTTTTGGCAGGTTGAGCCCGAGGTTGCTTTTGCAGAGCTGCCCGACATTATTGAAATTATTGAAGAATATATCAAGTTTATCGTTGGCTACGTTCTTGAAAACTGCTCCGCAGAGATCGATTTCTTTGAAAAGTTCTTTGAAAAGGGCCTGCGCCAAAAGCTCGAGCTTTTGACCAATTCCGATTTCCAAGTTCTCGAATACACCGACGCGATCGAGCTACTCAAAAAGGCAGAGGGCGCAAACTTTGCATTCGCTCCCGAGTGGGGTGCAGAGCTGCAGAGCGAGCACGAGCGTTGGCTGACCGAGCAAATCTTCAAAAAGCCTGTATTCGTTATCAACTACCCCAAGGATATCAAGTCCTTCTACATGAAGCAGAACGCCGACGGCAAGACCGTTGCGGCTACCGACCTTCTCGTTCCCGGCATTGGTGAATTGGTTGGCTGCAGTGAGAGAGAGGCAAACTACGATAAGCTCGTCGCTGCAATGGAAGCACGCGGCATGGACGTTAGTGCTTACTCGCAATACCTCGATTTGAGAAAGTACGGTTCTGTTCCCCACAGCGGATTTGGCATCGGCTTTGACCGTTTGGTTATGTACGTTACCGGTGTTTCGAACATCAGAGACGTACTGCTCTACCCCAGAACCCCCAAGGAATTGAAGTAATCAAAAACGATAAACCGCACCGCAAACAAAGGTTTGCGGTGCGGTCTTGTGTTATAAAAGAAGTCCTGTAAGGCGAGCTATGAGTCTTTGATATCTATCGTCATCAGCAACACGTTTGAAGCCATCCATCATTTTATTTCCTTTTAAAAACGGAATCATTTTTTCAACTCTTGTACAAACACTCTGATTGATCAATCTTGTTTTGGTGTCAAAAAGTTCCACATAACGCAGTTCCGTCCCCTCCGGCAGAGCACAATACTCTTGGTAAAGCGTTATTCCCTTTTCAAGCGTTTCATACGCTTCTGCTTTCTCGTCCACTTCAAACAATGCCGCAGCAAGCCGTATATGCGCAATTGCAAGAGTTCCTTTTTCACACACCAAATTATCTTCTCCAAAAACAGCATTGATCAAAGCAATTTGATGTCTATATGCCGCTATTTTTTCTTTTGGGGATTGAATACCCAAAGCCATTTTTTCACGAAGATAAGAATAAAGCTGATACATATTTTCCTGCTTTTGATGACGAAACTTTTCTATTTGACCTCGTTCATAGTATCGATCTTCTCGGCGTTCCCATTCACTATAATCATACGTTCCGGGGACCTCTGCAAACCATTTTTCAATATATTCATCATCTTCCGCAAACAACATAGAGTATACCGCATGCATACGTATTTTAGCATCGGTACATTTATCCATAATCAGTTGACAAATGCCACGCAATTCCGGCAACTTTTCTTCCGGATGCACACTATAGCCTCTTGTTAAGGACATACAATAAATATCTATAATATTCCAGTGATACGGAAACTCGTGATATGCTCGTGTAGCCACTTGAACCGCCTTATCCATGTCCCCTTTCACATTATATATTTCGTATTCATTGCAATAATGACGAATTTTTTCTTCAATACTGGTCGTATCATTGCCCAATAGGGTATCTATTGTAACACCAAAATAATTTGCGATAACCGGAAGCATCGCTATATCCGGAAAGCCCTCTCCTCTCTCCCATTTGCTAATCGCTTGAGGAGAGATATTAAGGTACCCTGCCAGTTCTTCCTGCGTCAGATTTTTATTTTTGCGCAGATCTCGAAGATTATTCGCAAGTGTGATTTTCATATAGTATTCTCCTTTGTTCTTATATTATGAAATCAAAACCGGTTTCGGTTTCTGCTTATATTTTATCATGCAAAATTCTCAAATGCAACAACCTATTCGTTTAGAAAAAATTCTACAATCCGTAGAAATTTAAGTAAAGATGTATTACTCCGCCCCAGAACGCCCAAGGAATTGAAGTAAAATGATAAAGCCACCTGCATTAGCGGGTGGCTTTTGTTATTTTATACTTGTGCGTTACAAGCGGGACGTCGAGGCGCCGTCCCCTAC
>JAZRKS010000229.1:0-2583 GCA_045646445.1 Eubacteriales bacterium
GCATTTTGGTGCGCAGATCTTCTGCCAATCTCTCGCCCTCTCGCTCGCGAACCGAGAGGAAAGTGTCGGTTGCTTTTGCACGAACCGTCAGAACGCGCTCCCAGTCTTTTTCAATATCTTCTTCGGGCTTTTTGATTTGGAAAATATCGTGGTTGCGCGCAACCGTCATAACCGAAATGTCATCGCGCAAGCCGTACTTATCACGCAGAGTGTAGAGCGCATCGAGATATCCCGAAAGATAACCTTCATCGGCTGTGATCTGCACACTGCCCGAATCCATAACTTCCACCGAGATCCAAACATCTACCTTTCCGCGCGTCACGCCGCGGCTCATTAGATAGGGCTTGATGCGCTCCTCGAGATATCCGTAGGCGCGGCTGATCTTGGCGGTACAATCCAAAAAGCGGCTGTTGACCGACTTGATCTCAACCGTAATATCCAATCCCTCTACCGTCTCGCGGCAGCGGCCGAATCCTGTCATACTGCGGATCATACCAAAACTCCTCTCAAAAAAAGACTATACATTATTATTTTACCGCATTTTAAAATAAAAGTCAACCCTTTTTGAAAGTTTTATATATGGAATATATAAATTTGCGAAGTAGGAAAAGGGACGACTGACGGTCGCCCTTGGAAATATTTTCAATTTTTATTGCAATCTAGGATATTTCATGATATAATAAAACTGCGACCCCCAAAAATTCAAAACCGAAAGGAGCGACCCCTATGAAATTGAAAGCAAGAACCCTCGTTATCATTTCTTTGATCGTATGCCTGATCAGTTCTTTGGGAGCGTGCATCTTCCAATCCGACTTTGGACGGGTGGAATATCACGATATGACATTTGTAACCAACAGCGGTCACGAGCTGGATGCTCTCCTGCTCGTCCCTGAAACGGCAACACAAGACAACAAAGCCCCTGCCATTGTTGTCAGCCACGGCTGGTACAACAACCGCGAAATGCAGGACCTCAACTACGTTGAGTATGCCCGCCGCGGATACGTAGTGCTCGCCATTAGCATGTACGGACACGGTGACTCCGAAGTTATTGAGTCCAACACTTGGTGGGATGATGCCAACAACGCAAACGGTCTTTATGACGGCGTAAAGTACCTTGCATCCCTGCCCTTTGTAGACACCTCAAAAATCGGCGTTACAGGTCACTCAAACGGCGCGCTTGCCTGCCGTGAGGCAGTTCTGCAGGACACCGAGGGACTGATTGCCGCCGCTCTGCTCGTTTCCAACGATGCAGTGTATTACGATGAGAACGGCAACTTCTACAACCAATTCGGCACAAGAGATGCCGCAATTGTGGCTTGCCAATATGATGAATTCTTTCACCGTGTGGACGGAAACGCCCCCAGAGATTACATCAATCAAGTAACCGCACAATCCTTCCTTCACTTCGGTTCTGACCCCACAGGGCTTGAAAAGCGCGTTGCGGGTGAGTTCTACGTGGAAGAAATAGACGGGCAGACCGCCATCCGCGCCATCTATAACCCCGCAATCACACACCCGTGGGCACATTTTTCGGGCGACGTTGTCGCATTTAGTGTGAATTTCTTTGACCATACGTTTGGTGAACCCGTTTCCCGTGATCGCTATGATCAGATTTGGCAAGTCAAAGCAGCATTCAATGCTTTGGGCGTTGTAGGCTTCTTTATGTTTGTGGTTGCCATTACCTTTGCCCTTTTAAACCTGCCCTATTTTGCAGTTCTGAAGGCAGATGCTCCCGTTGCTCCTTGGCCGGCGCTTGAGGGGGCTGCAAAAAAGAAGGCTCGCAGCAGAAGCTTCTGGGGTGCAGTATGGAGCATTCCCTTCTACTTTATCGGCTTTATCATCGGCTTTGTCGGCTCTATGCTCATCGCCATCTGGAACCAGGGCGGCTCCTTTGCAATCGGTGCGTGGTCGCTGCTTTGCGGTCTGTTTACCATAGGCACCGTTCGCAAGATCAGAAAGCGTACCTTCATCGATCGCTATGAAAGAGGCGCAAAGCTTGGCAAGGGAATGATGTTCCGCACTATTGTTCTTGCACTTGCGGTTGTTGCCTCGGCATTCCTCTTGGTATTCCTGTCAGATTACTTCTTCTTGACCGATTACAGACTTTGGTGCTTTGCAACCATTAGAGCGTTTGAAGCAAAACATCTGGTTAAGATTCTTTGCTTCCTGCCCTTCTGGCTTGTTTACTACATTGCAATCAGCGTATGCACAAACTGCTATACCTACACCAAGCGTGGCTCCGTTATCTCGCAAATGTTCTGGGTGTTCATTGGCCCTGCAGCAATGATCGCGATCCAATACACCAAGTTCTTTATTACAGGAAAGATGGTGCTTGACCCCATTACCGGCATTATGGGTATTTGGCTCTTCCCCATCGTAGTCATTCTTCCCTTGTCGGTTCTCATCAGCCACACCATTTATAAGAAAACGAAAAATCCCTACATCGGCGGTATCATTATGGCGATTACGGCTTGCATACTAACCGTAACGAACACACTGACCGGCTGATAAAAAGCCAAACCGCCCCGAGAAGCCAAACGGCTTCTCGGGGCGGTTTTTTATTCGCATTTATCCAACACTCCG
>JAZRKS010000230.1:0-2905 GCA_045646445.1 Eubacteriales bacterium
AGGGAAACTGAATAAGTTTCCCTTGATTTTCTTTATTCCCACAACCTTATACCTATTCCTCCTTAGCTCAGTCGGTAGAGCACCTGACTGTTAATCAGGGTGTCGCTGGTTCGAGTCCAGCAGGGGGAGCCAACGGAAAGCGAATCGCCTTCAGGCGGTTCGCTTTTCGTTTTCTTTCTTTGCTTGATTCAAACCAACGACATTCATTTGCAACAGCCCGCTCCAACGTAGTTGGAACTGACGGGGAGAATTGCTTTTGCAATTCTCCTCAATTTGACGCGATAGCGGCAAATTTGTTAATCTCAGGGTGTCGTTGTTGGATTCTTGCGCAAGGCTCGAAGTTTGTCGTCTGGTTCAATGTCCAAAAACGCGCAAGCGCGTTGGGAGGAGCCAAAACAAAAAGCCCGAGGCAATCGCCTCGGGTTTTCTTTTGACATTTTCTTTTTGATTTTACCCAATGACTTCGATGATTCAAAGACAGATGCGAACACGAATTACGGTAATATTTAGTGTTTGAAATAATTATCATGAAATTTTTTGTAAAAGTTTTGGGTGTTGACAAAAAATACAACTATGCTATAATATAGTTAGTCAATAAAACAATTTAAGGAGGGTTTTGTATGACAGCTGATCGTGTAAAAAATTATTCATTTAAGTATTTTGGTGTAATGGACGAAGCTATGAAATCCTTGCCATTGGGAAATGGAGACATTGGTGCAAATATATGGCTGACCTCCGATGGACTCATTCATATTCTTATTTCAAAAACCGATGCATGGAGCGAATTGTACCGCCTTCTTAAGGTGGCGCACGTCGTGTTGTCGATGGATCCGTGTCCTTTTTCGGAAGGTGCAAGCTTTGACCTGAATATTGCGGACGGAGTCCTTGACATTGATAGCGGAAATAACAAATTGAGAATATACATGGACGTACTCGCACCGTGCTTGCGCATTGCATTGAACACCGAGCTGCCTGTGGATACAAAGATACGCTTTGTCAATTATCGTAATGTTCCCATCGATCCGAAAAATGATTTTTCTAATTATTTTGTCCGAGGCGGAAAAAGTAATATTTTTGAAAGTGCGGATGCTGTTATAGCTACCCCAAATGGTGGTATGTCGCAGATCCATCGCAATTCTCAAAGCTGTTATGAATTCTCGCTGAAAAATCAGCACATGGAGGCTTATATTGGCAGGGAAAAGGATCCTTTGCTGGGGTATACATTTGGAGCAGGTGTGTATTCGCCCGATATGGTTCCCATGCAGGAGTGCTTGATCGGAATGGCCAAAACGCAAATGAATATGTCGATTTTCGTTGAGTCAAGATTTACCGATGATGCCAAGGTGCTTGCATATTCCTTGGACGCACTTTATGAGCGTTATGGGAATGAGAGCTTAGAAAGCTATGCTGCTCATGTAAAAAGTTGGAGAAACTTTTGGGAGCAAGCCTATGTTTTTGCAACGGGTGACAAAGAAGCTGAAAAGATAACCAAAGCATTTCTGTATCAACGCTATATGACACACTGCTCCGATAGAGGAAACGCGCCAATGAAGTTTAACGGCCTGCTTTTTACCGCCGATCAGATGAATGGATATCCCGGAAATTATGATGCCCGACGCTGGGGGGCACCCTATTGGTTCCAAAACACGCGTATTATGTATTGGTATCTTCTGTACATGGGTGACTATAGCTCCATGACCCCATTTTTTGATATGTATCTTAACATGATGCCGATTGCTAAGGCAAGGTGCGAAATTTACTTCGGTCATTCGGGCATCTTGATCCCCGAAACAGTATCGCACTTTGGATTGTACGCCAACAGCAACTACGGTTTTGAGGACGAAAACGGTGTTCGCTGTATGGAGGGTGGTAAGGCGCTGCGCCGCGGCGAGCCTTGCAACAGTTACATAAGGTATCATTATAACGGCATGCTGGAACTGTCATATATGATGTTGAAATATATGGAGCTTTCCGGGGATATGTCCCGAAGGGACCGTATGCTTGCGTTTATCGAGCAAGCACTTCTGTTTTTCGATCGCCATTTTGAGCGTTATGGTGGAAAGATGGTTATGAATCCGGTCTCTTCGTTGGAAACGTGGCAAATGTGTGTGAATGATGCTCCGGATGTAGCGGGATTGCGGGCAGTGTGTGAGAAGCTGAATGCGATGGCAGAACTTCCGACATCTTTAAGAAGCTTGATTGATAGTATTCTTCCTGCAATTCCGGATTTGCCCATTGAAGATACCGAAGACGGAGACATTTTGGCACCGTGTGAGATCAAGATTTTTTCAAATGCCCAAAATGTAGAAAATTGCGAACTATATGCTGTTTTCCCTTATGAGCTGTATGGACTGGGGAAAGATGGATTGGATATTGCCCGTCGTACCTACGATAAACGCGCTTATCGCCATGCCGGTGGCTGGAGTCAAGATCCTGTCGATGCTGCTTTACTTGGTTTAGAATCGGAAGTGGCAGCGCATTTGACCCGTCAAAGCGGAATGACCGATAAACGCGCGCTGTTTCCCGCATTTTGGGGACCTAATTTCGATGAAACTCCGGATCAAGACCATGGAGGAATGACGTCGCTTGGTTTAATGTTTGCATTGCTTCATACTAACGGAAATGAATATACCGCCTTTCCTGCATGGCCTAAAAAGTGGAATGTGGAATTTCGTTTGCCCTTAAAGCGCGGTGTTTATATTTACGGTAAACAAACTGACGGTCAGCGTACAGTTTGGGAAGAGTACCTATAAGATATATAAAAATGACAAAAGTTGCATTTTTGTATTATGAGCCCAAAACACAAAGCCCGAGGCACTCGCCTCGGTTCTTTTGTTTTGTCTTTTTCCCCTCCTGTCCTCTCACCAGCGACACCCATTGCAAACAGACGGCGCCGAGCGTAGGG
>JAZRKS010000231.1:0-4087 GCA_045646445.1 Eubacteriales bacterium
CGATCCGACTTGGAGACCCCTCCCGCTTGTATCAGTTTACTTTTTCGAGGTAATTCCATTCCACACCGTCGGTGGAGGTGAATACGTAACGGGGCTTGCCCGTTTCTTCGTGAACGGCTTGTACATATAAATAATATGTGCTGTCGATGTATTGCAAGTCACATGCCTGTATGCCGTAATCCTTATCGGGATTGCGTTCAAAAAAGTCACTCAAATCAACAGGGATCCAAGTGAGCCCCCCGTCCTTTGTAATGTAGGTACGCTCTTGGAAGCTATAATCATTTGCCCAATGGCGTCCCGCAATGATGCCAATATCCTCTGTTGCGAATTTTGCCAATATCATACACTCCCTCAAATTGGTGTAGGGTGCGTTGCTACAGTCAATCGAAGTCCAAGTTTTTCCGCCATCCTGCGTTTTGTAAAGCTTGGAAATTCTTTCGTAGCCGTATGCAAAATCAGAGTGTCCGCCTTCCTCGATGACAAAAATATAGCCGTTTTTCTCATCTATGAAATCGCAAAAGATCCAGTTTTCGTTTATCGGTTTCTCCCAAGTGATGGTTTGCTCGGTGATCTCATCGCTCCCCTTGGTAAAAGAGAGGATTTTAATGGATTTTCCAAGACCGTCCGGGTGATAGACAAAAAATCCTTTGTCGCCCACAATTGTAGCGGCGCGGGCAAACTCCCAATTTATGTCGGTGTAGGTAAAGGGGAGCACAATGGATTGATTCCAAACATCAATCTGCAAAAACACGTTGCCGTCTTCGCGATATTCGTATTTGTACAGTACCTTTGCAGGGTAAACACTGTAAGAAGGGAAATAGCTGCTGTTGCACTCTGCGGAGTAGATGTTGGTACTGTTTTCGGGATGGATTACAAATTTCCAATTTTCCAAATCGGTAGAAACGAGATAGTAGGGGTATTTTTTATTGCCCAAACCGCGCGCTGTTCGCAAGAAAATGATGTATTCTCCGTTTTCATACGTAAAATCGTATGCTTCGATGGAACCGCGTTCTATGGACGAACCAACTTTGTGCCAGGTTTTGCCACCGTCGGCAGTGACGTAGGTTTTGGCTGACAGATCATCGTTGGCATTGTGACTGCCAAATATGCAGCCAACCTGCTCGTTCAGCATTTTGGCACAGATGATCTCTTCTTTCCAATCAATAGAGGGCGAGGTTTCAACGGGCTGTTCTACCCACGTTTCTCCACCGTCGGTTGTTTTGAATAAGTGGCGCAGTTGAATATCATTAGGACCGCCCAAAAGGAATAAATAGCCGGTTTTTTCGTCAATGAAATTGCAATATTTTTGCCCGTAGCTGTAATCCCCTTCGGGGAGATCAAGGGGGCGAATGGTGACATTGGGGTTCCATCTGGTGAATTGAATCAAGCTAATGGGCTTGTCATCGGGGCTGAAATCTCTAAAGAAGAGCGTGCCCTCTGTTTCACTCAAAACAGCGGAGCAAGAATCCAACACCTCCTCTATGATATACATATCCTCGCGTTTAGGAACGACGAAGAACTGTCTCCACTCGGGAATATAGAGGATGAGGTCACCGTCCTCGCTGATCATATAATGGACACCGGAATTATAGATGCCACCATTGCAGGGAATGACGGTGCGCGGTTGCACAAGCTCCCAAGACCTTAGATCGGTAGATTCATATTGTGTTATATATGTAAACGATATCTCACGGCGTCCCCTTGTTCTAACGGTCAACAAATATTTTCCGTCCACATATTCAATGGATGTCTCGTCGTCATATCCGAATTCCTCTTCTGCTGATGGTGCACCGTAGTCGGGATGCGTCCAGGTTTTTCCGCCATCGGTTGTGACGTATATTACACCTGTGCCGTGCCAAAGCTTTCTAATAAAGCCGGTGTCCTCAGTAAACATTTTTGCACCGCCAATTCTCAGATGCATGTTGGGTTCGGGGGCATCAACAATGGGCTGGCGCTCCCACGTTTTGCCGCCGTCTGTTGTTTTGAGCAAGGTTAGAAATTCTGTATCGTCAAAAAAAACAAAGGTGTAACCAACTTGGTCGTTTATAAAATTTCGGAGCACATAATACTCGTTGCCGAGCGCTTCCTCATAAGGGGAAGGGGAGCTTTGCGGGCGTGTTGCGGTCAGCGTCCATTCTGTAAAGTCGTTGGATTTGCATATAAAGGTGACCTTTTTTTCCTCGTCGCCCTTTCCCTCTAACCTTTTCTCTGCCTTAAAGCTTGCTACGTATTCATCGTTAACAACGATAATTCCGTTGAATTTGACGTAATATTCTTCATTTGGGTCGATGCAAGAGAAGGGTTGCAGCTGCCACGTGCCACCGCCATCGGTGGTGGTATAGACGTCATATTGGTGAGTCAGTTCGTCTCTGATATAAGCAAAATAACCGAAATCGCGCGTCAGGAGAAAATGCCCTGTCTGCAATTTTCCGTCCGTTCCGCCACAGGGTTCTCCCTTGGGGCTCCAGGTTTTGCCCATATCGGTGCTTTCGTAAACTTGAACTTGCCAATTTTTATTTGCGGTGTCGGTATTTGTTTCGCCTTCATCGGTGTATAGGATGTAAAATTGATCGGGATTGTAAAGGTTATAATAGATTCGCAGATTAGAAGAAAAGTGGGTGTTCCATTCAAATTTGTTGATATGACTTTCCACAATGGTACCGTTTCTGTCAATTTTCATCGTTATGACATTTATCCAATGGTAACTGTCGATCAAAAAGGAGGCATTAAATTGCGCCAAGACGTAGAGATATTCCTCTGTTACCAAAATGTCATACACAAAGGTTGCGTCGGTTCCGTCGGTGAATTTCAATGCTTGATCCCACTGCTCAATGTAAAAATAGCGGTTTTTAGAATCATCGGCAGGATAAAATTTATATACCCCTGTGCCGGCACGCATTTCAAGCCCTTTTATGCTCTCGGAAGGAGAGAAAAGTGAGCAGGTAATGTTTTCGCCAACAACGGGCTCCTCAAACGTTACCTCATCGGTGGTTGGCGGCTCGGGTGTTGTGGCTTCGGGTGTTGTTTGTGGCGTTGTTTCGATTGTGGTTATCTCCGGTGTCGTATGATCTATTTTATCTCCACCGTCGGGTGTCTTTTGACACGCGGTGAGTGATGCGGTCAAAAGGGTGGATGCGAGCAGTAGAGTCGCGATTTCTTTTTTTAGCTTCATAGGCGTTTTCTCCTTTTCTTTGGTGTTTCTATCTCAAAAAATGTAAATTTTCAGCTTGTAAATTTATTATACCAAATCTTTTTTTGCTTTGCAATATCGAGATGTCAAATCTTTTTATCTGTGCTTCAGTTTTTTTTATCTGTGCTTAAATTTTTGTCATTTTATATAGTTCTTATATTTCTCTCTACTATATTTTTTATATTTTCACTATTGACATTCTTTCCTTTATATGATATAATCTATTAAAGACAAAAACGGACAACTCGGCACCGCGCGGGCAGATTGGCGTGCGGAAGACGGTTGGGGAAGTTTGTTTTGTCAAATTTTATAAGATGTGAAGGAGATGCAGATGATCTTTCGGAACGCAACGGTTTGGACGCAAAATGGATTTGCAAAGCAGGATGCCATTTTTGATGGCAGTGTGCTTTCTTTTTCTGTTTCCCAAAATGCCGCTGTTTCTGTCCCCGAAATGCCTGTTTTTTCCAATTGTCTCATTTTGCCCGGTTTTTGCGACGTGCATGTGCACCTTCGCGAGCCGGGTTTTTGTTATAAAGAGACGGTTGCAAGCGGAACGGCATCGGCGGCGCGCGGTGGCTTTACGGCAATTTGCTCCATGCCAAACTTGAATCCCGTACCGGATTCTAAACAACACTTAAACGTACAGCTCGATGCCATCAAAAAGGATGCCAAAATTGCCGTTTACCCCTACGGTGCCCTTACCGTGAGCGAGGCAGGTGCGGTTATGGCAGACCTCGACGGCATGGCGCCCGACGCCATCGCTTTTTCGGATGACGGCAGGGGAGTACAAAATGAAGACATGATGCGCGAGCTGATGCTGCGCGCAAAAGCTTTAGGCAAAATGGTAGTGGCACACTGTGAGGATAACTCGTTGCTCCGCGGCGGCTACATTCACGA
>JAZRKS010000232.1:0-4706 GCA_045646445.1 Eubacteriales bacterium
CCGACCCCACCATGCCGCCCGAGCCCTCCGCAGCCAAGACCATCGTCACCTCCGAGATGGCAGCTAAGGTGTGCGCCGCGCACGGCGTGCATATGTACAACGTGCTGACAGGCTTTAAGTTCATTGGTGAGGTCATCAAAAACTACGAAAAGAGCGGCGACGGAAGCTTTTTGTTCGGTTTTGAGGAAAGCTACGGTTACCTTAAGGGCACCTATGCGCGCGATAAGGATGCCGTTGTTACCGCTATGCTCATTTGCGAAATGACCGCTTACTATCAAGCAAAAGACATGACTCTTTCGGATGCGCTTTCGGCTCTGTTTGAAAAATACGGCTTCTGCCTTGAAAAAAACGTTGAGGTCTATATGGAAGGTCTTGACGGTCCCAGCCGTATGGCGGCGCTGATAGACGGCCTGCGTAACGATCCCCCCGCAGAGTTTGGCGGCGTTGCCGTAACCCTTATCGGTGACTACGGCAGAGGAACCATTACCGAGGGCGGTGAGGTTCGCCCCACGGGACTCCCCTCCTCCAACGTGCTTTACTATCGACTTGCCAACGGCGACGTGATCGTTGCGCGTCCCTCGGGAACCGAACCCAAGATCAAATTCTACTATATGCTTGAGGCGACCGACCGCCGGGAAGCCGAGAAAAAGCTTGAAAGCTATCAAAAAACGCTGAACGCTCGCTCCGAGAACACTTAACATCCTTGCCATACGCGTTCACCCCAAAAAAGGAGGTGTTTCCAATGTCCGAAACCAATGTTTTGGAGTTTGAAGAACTGCAAGAATTGCTCTTGCAGAAAAAATACGCTGAATTTATTCAGGAAATAGATAAGTGCAACCCCGTTGACGCTGCAGATCTGCTCTCGCAGTTCCCTGAGGATCAGGTATCCCGCGTATTCCGCCTTTTCAAAAAGGACATCGCGGCAGAGGTATTTGCCGAGCTGGAGCCCGACGTGCAGGAATTGATCATTGTGCACATGACCGACCGCGAGATTGGTGAAATGCTTGAAGAGCTTTACACCGACGACGCCGTTGATATGCTTGAGGAAATGCCTGCAAGTGTGGTCAAGCGCATCATGAAAAACGCTACCCCCGAAACGCGCGAGGAGATCAACCGCTTCTTGGCTTACCCCGAGGAGAGCGCCGGTAGCATTATGACCAGCGAGTTTATCCACTTGCGCAAAAATATGACCTGCGAGGAAGCCATTACGCGCATTCGTCGCATCGGTCTTGACAAAGAAACGGTTTACGTTGCCTACGTCACCGACCAAAAGCGCGTGCTTGAGGGCGTTGTTGTGCTCAAGCAGCTGCTGTTTGCAGAGCCGAGCCAGCTGATTGGTGACATTATGAACGAAAACGTTTTGTATGCCACCACACACGATGACCGAGAAAAGGTTGCAAACATGATCTCGCACTACGGTATCATCGCGCTCCCCATTGTTGACAAAGAAAAACGCTTGGTTGGTCTTGTAACCGTTGACGACGCTCTCGAGGTTATTGAAACAGAGGCCACCGAGGACATTGAAAAGATGGCGGCTATGTTACCAAGTGACAAGCCCTACCTCAAAACCACCGTTTGGGAGACTTGGAAACAGCGTGTGCCGTGGTTGCTGCTTTTGATGCTGACCGCTACCTTTACCAGCACCATCATTACCAAGTACGAGGCGGCTATCGGTACGTATGCTATTCTCACTGCGTTCTTCCCCATGCTCATGGGTACGGGCGGTAACGCAGGCGGACAAACCTCGGTTGCCATTATTCGTGCGCTTTCCTTGGGTGAGGTCGAGCTCAAAAACGTGCTCCGCGTCTTTTGGAAAGAACTCCGCGTTGGCGTACTTTGCGGCGCAACCTTGGCAGTTGCTACATTCGTTAAGGTAATGGCCATTGACTTCCGTTTTCAAATGTATTCCACGTCCACCGCAGGTGACGTGCAAAACAATTTGATCATTACGCTTGCAATCAGTGCAACTGTTTTCTCCGCAATTGTTGTGGCAAAAGCGGTTGGTACTCTTCTTCCCTTGGGTGCAAAAAGGATCGGTCTTGACCCGGCTGTTATGGCAAGCCCCTTTATTACCACCATTGTGGATACCGTAACGCTGATGATCTACTTTACCATTGCATCTGCGCTACTCGGAATTTAACAGAAAAAAAGCAGAAGCTTTTAGCTTCTGCTTTTTCTTTTTGCAACCTTTTCGTATACTTCTTGCACCTCTCTACTCATTTTTTCGGCAGTAAAGTGCGAAAGATAACGCTCTCGGGCGGCTGATTGCATCTTTTTTTCGAGCTCCTTATCCGTGGCAATTTGCAAAATGGCGTTGGCAAGCGCCTCGGCATCTCCCGTTGGGAAAAGGAATCCTGCACCGCTCTCCCCTATCATGGCCACGTTGCCGCCATAGTCGCTGGCGACGGTGGGCAGCCCCACGCTCATCCCCTCGGAGATGGCGAGGCAAGAGGTCTCGGTACCACACGAACAGTTGACGCCCACGCGCAAAATGCGATAGATGGGTGCCATATCCGTGACAAACCCCGTGAATATCACAGTATCTGCAAGACCAAGGTCGGCTGCCATTTTTTTGAGTTGGGCGCGTCGGCTACCGTTTCCAACGATAAGAAAACGGAAAGGAATATCAGGGCGCATCTGCCGCAAAATGGCAGCGGCAGAAAGAAAAGTATCATGTCCTTTGCATTCCTCAAGGCGCGCACAAATGCCAACAGTAAAGTCCTCTTTTTGAATGCCGTATTGTCTTCGGGCTTTGTCGAGTTCGCTCTCCTCAACCGCTCGCACGGGGAGTGAACCGTTGATGATGACACTGATCTTCTTTTCGGGAATACCCAACTGCCGCAGATTTTCGGCGGCGGCATCGGCAGTGGCAATGACGTAATCGGACAGGAGTCGGTTGCAAAAGCCTGCGGTGCTCCTGAAAATGGGCTTTGCAAAAAGTCCCGAAGGTGGAAAATAGCAATGCCGTGTGTGCACCACGGGCACGTGGCAAAGTCTTGCCGCAACGCGTGCCGAAAGCGCGGCATTTGCGTGCACGAGGTCGACGTGATTTTTTTTGATGATACGGGAAAGCTCCCAAACGGAGTTTGGATTTGCACGGTCGCATTCTTCACTAAGATAAAATACGGGAATCCCCATTTTGATGATACGCGGTGCAAGCTTAGAGCCACAAGGCAGTGCCACGGCACTTTTTACGCAATTGGTATCAAATGAGGATAAGAGATTGCACAAAAGCACCCCTGCCCCACCGATATTCGAGTCACTGATAACGTGTAAAACCTTCATTATAATAAATTCCTTTTTGGGTTGAAATTTTACATTAGTATTTACACATTGCGCGGTTTTATAAGAAAAACTCTCTCGCCTACGCGCCGTGTTCTTGGGGACAGTTTTTTAAGCGAACAGCAGGCAAACGAGCGGCTACAACCAGAGGCTCCTTCCGGGAGGGAGCTGTCGAGCGAATGCGAGACTGAGGGAGAGCGCGTTACGATAAATTTGGTTAAGCTTAAAAGTCACGCGTGCTCCTTCCGTCACGGTTACACCGTGCCACCTTCCTCCCGGAGGAAGACTTATACAGTGCCCCGCAAGTGCGCACTTACCCACCACCGAAAGCGGTAGCTGTGCGAAACAAAACAAGATACCGCCGAGAGAAACCCTTTGGTCGCTCTCGGCGGTGTATTTATTTAGTTCCTTACAACACAAACGGCAGGTTTTTCATTATTTTCAACTGCTTTTATCCAATCCATCTCAAACAGCTTACTAACTAATTTGTCTATTGAATAGAAGCGGTAAACAAACGCTCCAACGCATTCTGCGGTTTTGCGGATATGTGAAGGAGCAAGATCCGCAGTTATATTTGCAGCAATCTCAGCAGTTTTTCTATTCAAATCAGAAACAATAAAAATACACTCATTAAGAATCTGCTGAAGTTCATCGTATTCTTTATTCGACCATACAGTAAAATTCGCTTTACCATCTTTTGCATAACCAAGATCAGTAAGCACTTTTTGCCAATCCTTCGGCAAATATTCAAAGCAATCTACTGCCGTGCAAACTACGGGATCGGTCATTTGAGCTTCAAAATGCTGTGCATTAAGTGTTTGTCTGAAATTCATTGCTATAACACTTCCACGTTTATCACTCGCAGGACAACCATTATAAATACCTTGAATACCTCTGGGCAGTTTATCTCCAACAACATTTTCGTTACTTCTGCCCCAAATAATACCGTGTCCGCCACCACCGTTCACGAGTGAATAAGGACCATCTTTGGGTAATTCACCATAATTTTTTTCAAGATCGTTTTCTGTATCAATCAATGAATAATGTAGGCACAATAGGAGTTTTTGCCAATGTGCGAGATTTGTGTTTTCAAATCTGTTTCCAAAGCGCGCATCAAACTCATCCGTTACAGCAATAAAATTTTGTGCGCTTTCCTCGGTAAGCTCTTTCAGTTTTCCATCAATCGTTTTGGTGCAATCAAGTGTGAAAATCGGAATGTTGGTCAGATACTTTCCGTTATTGCAGACAAGATATTGACGATCAACGAGTAATTCTATTTCGTCCTCAAGATAAGGAAGCGCAACGCCGAGCTCAATACTGATTTCTTGGATCGTTACCGGACTGTAATACGACGCGAGTAAAATATTCTCTTTGACCTTTCTCTTTTGAAAATCACGATATTCGCGATCATCCCTCGCTTTTGT
>JAZRKS010000233.1:0-2786 GCA_045646445.1 Eubacteriales bacterium
AACTTGATGAAGGGCTTTGACATTGACGAAATTCAGGCAAACTTTATTGCCGTGATCAAATTGCGCTACCTCAACCGCGAGTACATCCTCAACCGTTTGGCAGGAATTGACGATTTGCAAAAAGAGATTGCCGATATGGAAGAAACGCTCAAGGACGAGCTCAAGCAAAAGGCGCTTATTATTCAGCAGCTCACCGAGGTCAAAAAGAAATACGGTCAACCTCGCCGCACACAAATCGTGTCTGCCGGTACGATTAAAGAATATAAGGAAGAAGAACACGTTGAAAACTACCCCGCACGCTTTGTTCTCAGCCGCGAGGGATATTTCAAAAAGATCACCTTCCGCTCGCTTCAAGGCAACGACGAGCAATCCTTTAAAGAGGATGACGAGCAGCTTTATCTGGTGGACGGTCAAAACACAGATAACTTTATCTTCCTGACCAACCGTCAACAGCTCTACCGTGCAAAGGCAGAAGACTTTGACACCACCAAGGCGTCGGCACTCGGCGATTATCTGCCCGTAAAACTGAAGATGGACACCGATGAAAAGCCCATTTTGATGAACATTCAAAATAAGTACCCCGCCAAGGAAAACATCGTGCTCATCTTTGAAAACGGCAAGGGCGTGCGTATTTCGGTTGCCAACTACGAAATTACGGGCAACCGCCGCAAGATTACCTCTGCTTACTCGAAGAACTCCCCCGTTGTGGCGGCGTTCTATGAAAAGAGCCCGATGGATATTATGATCACCTCCTCCGATGGACGTGCCATTCTCATCAAATCCTCGCTCATTCCCATTATGGCAACCCGTACCTCGGGCGGCGTGACCTTGATGAGCATGAAGAAAGGCGTTACCGTGGTTTCCGCTACCAACGATCCCAAAAAGATCCCCGAGGATGCAAAGGGACTTAAAAAAATAAAGATCCCCTCAACGGGTGTTCTGATCGATAAGAAATAATTTTTGAAAGGATACATACATCATGGCTAAGAAAAAGAATACCAAATCGAGCATCTCCGCTCCCGCACGCGTTCTCGCGCTCGTCCTCTCGGTTCTCGTTATGGGCTCTGCCCTCACAGGTATCATTTATTTGCTGATCAGCATGTTCTAATGCAGCAAAAATAAAAAGACAGGCAACCAACGGTTGCCTGTCTTTTTTTGTTACCTGTGCGAATTTGTTTTTTTCGGGGCGTCGAGGACGTCGATCCCGTAAAAACAAACGATTACAATACACAAAAAAGGGGCGACCAAGGTCGCCCCTAAAACACAGAGAACGGAATTCGGGAGTGTGATATATCCCCTACAACAGGAATACAAAAATTACGGCTTTTTGGCAACCTTTTGCAGACGCTCAATAAGAGCATTATAGCGCTCATCGGAGCGCAAGGGAGCAACTTCTTCATTGGTAGTCAACCATTCGAGCATGGATTGCGAATGATTGCCTTCGACTTCCATAATCCAACCGCCACCTACGTATCCGCGAAGGATGGGAGAAGTGTGAGGAGCATCGAAATCGTAGGTATCGAAATGGATAGCATAATCGGCACCTTTTTCGAGCCAATACCAAGCTTGCTCAAAATCGCGTTTTGTGAGATAAACGTCACATAAAAATCCGCAAGCGATTTCTGCGCCTTGCGCGTTGATTTGATAATCACCGTCAGGAAAAAGCAATTCAATCAATGCAACTTTCAT
The DNA here is from genome assembly GCA_045646445.1 of Eubacteriales bacterium. Taxonomy (GTDB): domain Bacteria; phylum Bacillota; class Clostridia; order Oscillospirales; family CAG-272; genus UMGS1865. Next base: position 1,690 of record JAZRKS010000233.1, read on the forward strand.
CTTCCACAGTCGAATACGCTCTTCCATGGGATAGATAAACTCACCGTCATCGTGATGTTGTCCAACCGTTAAATTGATCATTTGACCGAGTTCGCAAATCAAGAAAGCCATATACTTTTGAAATTCTTCAAAATCGGTATCGCCTTTCCAACGATACATCATAAAGTTTTCATACGAAAAGTGGGCGCGCGGCATTTCTTCAGCCAATTTTAACATCTCGTCTTTCTTGCCTGCATATCCGTAAGCACTCCCGAGCGTATCGATTGCTTCATATCGAATATTACTATCCGTACACTCCGCCAGAATGCGATTGCAAAGCGCAAACACCTCATCATAATCTTTAATGCCCTTGCGAGAATATTCGCAAACCAATGAATCGGCAAAACGTTCCATAATTTTATAATCGCGCGGAAATTTTTTGTTCGCTTCGCGAAGGAGCACAGTGCGTTCCGCACCTTTTCCTTGATTTCCCAAATCTCTTGCCTCGGTCAAGTATTTTTTAATTTCCTCGTTGCTCTTTTCAATGTCAATACCAAGCAAAACATCGGAAGAAACATCAAAAATGTGGCAAAGTGCGGGGATTTGCGAAATATCGGGAGCGGTTCTGTCGCACTCCCATTGCGAAATGGCACGCGAGGTGATGCCGAGATATTCGGCGAGCTGTTCTTGCGTGACATTCTGCTCACGGCGCAACCGTTTGATGGTAGAACCAATCGACATAATTTTGTCCTCCAAAAAAGTATTCAAAAGCGCTTTTGTACTTTCATTATAGCAAATTAAAAAGAAAATTCCACGAAGTATTTATTGTGAAAAAGTATAGTTTTGCTTTGATTTTCAAAGATATTATATCATAAATTGGGTGAAATCGCAACAAAAAACGGGCGATTTTGAATCGCCCTTACTTTTGTATCTATTCTACTCTCTTAACGGGCAGGGTCTCGGCGGCGCCTGACCGTTAGCGGCAGCAAAAGCAAGCCGAATGGCTTGCGCCGACTGTCTATCCGTTTCTTTGGAGTTCCCTTTTGATCTTTTTGTGCGAGCGTTTTTGAGGGGGTCAAAGGGGGAGCTTTTTGCAAAAAGTTCCCCCTTAAAAATCC
>JAZRKS010000234.1:0-3951 GCA_045646445.1 Eubacteriales bacterium
CATCACTTTGAATACTGGACCGACTACAATCCGAAAACCAAGGTGATGGAGCCTGTGGAAATGCCCGATCGATATGTCATCGAAATGTTCTGCGACCGTGTGGCGGCAAGCAAGATCTATCAGGGAAAAAACTACACCGACGCCCACCCCTTGGCATATTTTCAGCGCGGCAACGCACGCAAAAAGATGCACCCTGCCACCGCCGACCTTCTCGAAGAGTGGCTCACCATGCTCGCCGAAAAAGGGGAAAAAGAAACCTTTGCACATATAAAGACTATTAAAAACAATACAGAATATTAAGAAAAACGGGATAGCAATCGTTATCCCGTTTTTTTGATATCAACAACTTTTTTAACGATCAGGGTCTTGGTGGCGCCTGCGAGTTTGCGAGAGCCAAAGCGAGGTTTATCCTCGCGCCGACCGTTTGCTAGTGAACTAACAAATTCATTTAGATATTTGCTGCGAGCAAGTTTTTGAGGGGGCGAGGGGGAACTTTTTTCAAAAAGTTCCCCCTCAAAAAATTACGTTTTCTTTTCAATTCTATCCCCGCATTTTGCGCAGGTAACGATAATCGAGCCCTTTCCACGGGGCACACGCAGGACCGCTTTGCACTTTTTACACTTAAAATAAACGTGTGTTTTGCGGTCACGCCACTTGTTGCGGCGGAGTTTGAAGAAGTTGACAATTGGCTTTTTTATACGCAAATAACGGTCCAATTCGCGTTTGCGACGGTCAATTTTGCGCGAAAAGGAGCGCATCAGCGACCAAACAAGCACAGCCGCTGCCAAAAAGTAGAACCACCCCAAGTGCGGAAACCAAGAAATTATCATAAAAACAAGACCGACAATCAGCAAAAACTTGGTCAGGTCATCGTTGCCGTAGCGCCCGTACATAAAGCACGCTGTCTTATATCTCAAACGTTCTAAAAAATTGCGCATAAATTCAAAAAACTCCTTTTAATTCAAATCGATCGCACCGTCGGTGCAAACCACCTCTTGGGCAGATGTGTAATACGCCCAATGGCGACCCTTTGCAACCTGTTGCCACTCCTCACAAGTTCCTCTAAAATAAATTTGCGTTAATTGATAGCATTCGTCAAAGGCGAGCGCACCAACCGATGCAAGACCCTCGCCAAGCGAGATCCTCTCCAATTTGTCACACTCATAAAACGCACTCTCTCCAATAAAGGCAAGACTGTCGGGGAAGGTGATCTCGGTAATTCCCGAGCAATGCAAAAACGCATGCGAGGCAATTCCAACAACCCCCTCGGGAACGGTAATGGCGGTTATGCCGCCCCCCATATAAAAGGCGTATTCGCGAATGACGTAGCCCTTGCCAAGACAACTCTCGGGCAGCTTCAGGCTCGTCTCCTCGCCCACGTAAGCGAGCAGATAGCAAATATCGCCATCCGCATAAAAGATGTAGCCGTCGGCATCCGTCCAAACCTTAGATTTCTCCTTTGTTGACGTGTAAACGTTCAGCGCGTACTGACCGATGCAGCCGTTATCGCGAGAGCCTTTTGTAATTTCGATGGCAGAAAGATTATAGATCTCCACAAGTCTGTAGCAATTTGAAAATGCATCGGCATCAATAGCGGTCATCTCGGCTGGCAGAGTGATGCTGATGAGATTGTGGCAGGATCGAAAAGCATTTTTCTCAATCCGCGTGCCCGCATTGATCACCACGCGTTGCAAATTGGTTTTGGGGAGTGCCGAGCATATCCAAGCGGGAACGGTTGCCGAGGTGATTTGATAACAGCCTCGAAAAGCCGCTTCATCCACCTCTTCAATAGAGGGGTCAACCGTAATGTGCGTCAGCTTTTGAAAACCGCGAAAAGCATCTTTTTCAATGCTTTTTCCACCGTTGACTACCAAAGAGGTGATCCCCTCGGCAGGGAGCACACCAATTGCCGACACGGGAGCCACCGCCTCGGTAACCGACGAGCAGCCCTCAAACACGCGAGCACCAACGTCACTTACGTTTGCCGAAAGAGTGATGCTTGTCAACTCCTCACAGTTAAAAAACGCATAGGAGCCAATCGAGGTAACGCTATCGGGAATTGTGATTTGTTGCAAGCTTTTGCACTCATAAAACGCGCCCATGCCAATACTCTCAATGCCGTTGGGGAGGGTAATATCGGTCAATTTTGTGCGGTTGGCAAAGGCATACGCGCCAATCTCACTTACGCGATAACGCCCGAGCGTTTCGGGAACGGTGATCTCCTTTGCTCCCAAGGAAATGCATTTTGTAATTTTACAGCTTTCTTTATCAGTATTAACCTCAAAGGCGAGGTAATATCCATCCAAAAATCTTCCGCGCAAGGTCAAAAGCACGAGGGCACTCAACAAGCAAAGCAGAACAATGCCCAAAGCGAGCGCAATTCGAAAGCGTTTTTTCATGTCAATTCCTCCTTTTGCATTCGGTTTCTTTCATTATTTACATTATAGCATATGTTTCCCCAAAAGTCAACAACAGAGCGGTACAAAAGGGAGCAGATGTAAAGTCTGCTCCCTTGGTTTGTTGATAAAGTACTTACCCAAACACACTTCGTCAAAGCCGCAAAAGGGTACTAATACCAGGCCTCCCTTGTGTAATGGGAGGTGGCTTGCGAAGCAAGCCGGAGGGATTGTAAAAGTAAGATTTTGCTAAAAAACAATCCCTCAGCCGCCTTCGGCGTCAGCTCCCTTTACACAAGGGAGCCATTCTTGCGTTCTGCTTGCCAATTGGAGATTTCTAAACAAGGTTTATTGGTAATTTAAGGGAGCAGATATAAAGTCTGCTCCCTTGTTTTTTTGTTTGATTAGTTTCTCAATTCAAGTCCCATCTTGAACTTGAGATCGTTGAGGATCTTCTTCGAAACCTTGTCGGCCTCTTCAACGGTGAGGGTGCGGTCGGATGCACGCAGAGTTACGCGCAGAGATACCGACTTTTTGCCCTCGCCAACCTGAGGACCGCGGTAGATATCGAACAGAGCAACGCTTTCTACAAGCTTGCCGCCCGCCTTTGCCATAACGCCCTCAATCGCACCAACTTCCATATCCTCGTCACAAACAAAGGAGAAGTCACGGGTGGTTGCGGGGTACTTGGGCAGGGGCTTGTATGCCTTTTTGGTGTTTGCATTTGCAAAGATCTCGTCAAATGCAAGCTCTGCAATGTAAACAGGGGCACTCATGCCGTAGTTTTCAGCCATCAGCGGGTGAGCCTGACCAAAGATGCCGAGGCAAACGCCGTCCGCAGTGGTAACGGTAGCACATCTGCCGGGGTGGTAAGAGGGATTGGTCGAGCAAGCGGTATAGGTTACACCCTGAATGCCTGCCAGCTTGAGAATATTCTCGCAAATGCCCTTAACGGCATAAAAATCGATGTTGCCGTAAGCGCCAACGGTGAGCACTCTCTTTTCGTTGGGCAGCTCATTGGTTGCTTCGTGAGGCAGATAGATAGAAGCGATTTCAAACAAACGAACGTTTTCGTTGTTAAAGTTGTAGTTGCGAGCAACAGTCTCCATCATCGAGGGGAGAGCGGTTGTACGCATAACGCTGGTGTCCTCACCCAAGGGATTGGAGATAACGACCGAGCGGCGCAGAGCGCTATCCTCAGCCATGCGGATCTTATCGTAATACTTGGGGCTGATGAAAGAGAATGTGTGGATTTGGGAAAGTCCCATACCAACTAGAGCTGCCTCTGTGTCAAGCTCAAATACCTGCTTGTCGGTGCGGCCGCCAAGAGTGGTTTCGGCATTCATGTAGGAGGCTTCGATCTTATCGTAACCGTAAATACGGCAAACCTCCTCGGCAATGTCGTTCATGCAACCAAGGTCAGCGCGGAAGGAAGGAACAATGATCTTGCCGTCCTCGATTTTGCAACCAAGGCCTGTCAGCGTGTTTACCATATGCTCCTCGGGGATGTTCATACCAAGGAATTCATTGTATCTTGCGGGGGTAAAGGGAAGAA
>JAZRKS010000235.1:0-4415 GCA_045646445.1 Eubacteriales bacterium
AGTCCATGTATAAAATTGCAATACTTGGGTGCGAGAACACCCATGCCAACAGCTTTTTGGGCCAGATCTAACAAAAGGGAAGGCACACCGATATTGAGGTCATCGGCATTTATTCCTATGAGGCCGAGCCTTGCCATAAGCTGCACGAGACGTTTGGCGTTCCCGTAATGGAGCGCTATGACGAGCTTGTGGGCAAAGTGGACGGCATTATGGTAACGGCACGTCACGGTGATAAGCATTACAAATACGCCAAACCCTATCTTGCGTCGGGCATTCCGATGTTCATCGATAAGCCCGTCACCGTCAGTGGGGAAGAGGCGGTTGCCTTTATGCGCGAAGCGCGTGCGAACAATGTTCGCATTTGCGGCAGCTCCGTAGGCAAGTTTCTCAACGGCGTTGTTGCGCTTTCCGAAAAGATCAAAAGCGGCGAGATCGGTGTTATTCACGGCGGCAATGTCTGTGCGCCTGTAGAAATTGACAGTCCCTATGGCGGCTTCTATTTCTATTCTCCGCACCTTGTGCAAATGATGATCACCATCTTTGGCGGTGACGTTCTTGAGGTGGGGGCTATGGTGCAGGGCAAAGACGTTAGCATTATGGCAAAATACCGCGACTATCCCATCACGGGCTCTTATGTCTCGGCCGGCGGACATTTTGCTGCCACGGTCTATGCCGAAAACGGCATCTTCACCGAGCCGTGTGAGCTTCGTTCCTACGCGTTTGAGCGTCAGCTCGACGATATGCACGATCTGCTCGAGGGCGGTGCTATGAAAGAAAGCTACGACTCGTTTATTCGTCCTGTTTTCATTCTTGAAGCACTTGATGCCTCTTTGCGCTCCGGTAAAATCGAGCCCGTTCGCATTCTGCCCGTGTAAATACTATCCAATTAGCGGATGCTGCGCATCCGTCACCTCATCCGTCTTGCTTTGCAAGCCACCTTCCTCTCAAGGGGAAGGCTAATGTAAGTTTGACACTGAACTAACAAAAGGCTTCTCCTTGAGGAGAAGCTGTCATCTGCCGTTTTCGGCAGTGACTGATGAGGTGAGCCGTCACAGACGGCACCATTCGTAACACAACAAAGAAAGGTTTTACGATTTATGTTGAAGAAGATTATTAAAGATAAACTCACCGTCAAGATTTTTGAAAATCGCGCACTTGCAGGTCAAGATGCCGCACGCGACGGTGCAAACGCCATTCGCGAGCTGCTTGCAAAGCAAGAATGGGTAAACATCATTTTTGCCGCTGCTCCCTCGCAAAACGACACTCTTGCGGCTCTCTTCCAAGAGCCCGACATCGATTGGACTCGTTGCCGTGCTTTCCATATGGACGAGTACGTTGGCTTCCCCAAGGAAAAGAAAGAAAGCTTTGGCAACTACCTCTACGAGCACGTATTTGGCAAGCTTCCCTTTGGTGAAGTTCACTACGTTGGCGGCGACAACCCCGATCCCGAGGCAGAGTGCCAAAGATATGGCGATCTGCTCACCAAATATCCCACCGATATCGTATTCCTTGGCATCGGCGAGAACGCGCACATCGCGTTCAACGATCCTTGGGTAGCAGATTTCAACGATCCCAAAAAGGTTAAGCTCGTTCCTCTGGACGAAATGTGCCGCAATCAGCAGGTACACGATGGCTGCTTTGCAACCATCGATGACGTGCCCACGCACGCTTTCACCCTGACCATTCCTTCCTTGACCGCTGCAAAGGTAATGATTTGCACCGTTCCTGCGGCAACCAAGGCAGAGGCAGTTTACAACACTGTTAAGGCAGACATCACCGCAGACGTTCCCGCAACCATCATGCGTCTGCATGACAACGCAACTATGTATTGCGATGCCGACAGCGGAGCAAAACTGTTATGATGACACAAATTATCAACGGCCGCATCATTAAGGACGGCAAAATCACCGAGGGCAGTTTGTATTTTGCCGACGGCAAGATCCTTTGCCCCTGCCAGGCCGAAAAGCTTGGCGCACCCGACCAAGTGATCGATGCAAAGGGCAACTACGTATCCGCAGGCTTTATCGACCTGCACCTGCACGGTGGCGGCGGATATGACTTCCTCGACGGCACCGAAGAGGCATTCGAGGGCGCGGCTGCTTTCCACGCAAAGCACGGCACCACGGCTATGTGCCCCACGGCAACCTCGGGCGAGTTTGAAGCAACGCTCGAGATGTTCCGTTCCTACAAGGTCATCAAAGAAAAGGACCGTCTGGGTTCCGACTTTATTGGTCTGCACATGGAAGGCCCCTACTTCGCCCTCTCTCAAAAGGGTGCACAGGACCCTCGCTACGTGCGCGATCCCGATCCCGCAGAGTACGAGAGATTCCTCAATGCCACCGATGATATCGTTCGTTGGAGCGTTGCTCCCGAGCGTGACAAGGGTTATGCATTTGCCAAGGCGCTCACCGCGCGGGGCATCTCTGTTGCCGCTGCACACACCGATGCAAACTGCAAGCAGATGATGGAAGCTGCCGAGAACGGCTACACGCATATGACACATTTCTACTCTTGCATGAAGAGCGTAGAAAGAGTGAACGGTATGCGTATTGCCGGTGCAATCGAGGCCGGCTACATCAACGATGACATCACCGTTGAGATTATTGCCGACGGTATGCATCTGCCTTACGAACTTTTGCAAATGGTTTACAAGGTTAAGGGCGCGGATAGAACCGCTCTTGTTACCGACGCTATGCGCGGTGCGGGTATGCCCGAGGGTATTGAGACCGTTCTTGGCAAGCTCGATAACGGACTTCCTTGCCGCATTGAGCGCGGCGTGGCTTGGATGCTCGACGGACAAGCATTCGCAGGTAGCGTGGCTACCACCGACCGCCTTGTTCGTACCATGGTTGCCGCAGGCATCCCGCTGGTTGATGCCGTTAAGATGGCTTCCGAAACGCCTGCCAAACTCGCAAAGTGCTCCACCAAGGGCACTCTCGACGCCGGCAAGGATGCCGACATCGTCATCTTCGACGAGGCCATCAACATGCAACATGTTTTTGTTCGTGGTAAGCAGATAGTTTAATTGAAAATGATTGCAGGGGAAAACTTTTTGAAAAAAGTTATCCCCTGCACCCCTTTCAAAAACTTTTGCACAAAAATATCAAAAGGAAATCCCAAAGAGACGGACAGACAGTAGAAGCGCCCTCAAAAAGAGGGCGCTTTGCTATCGCGAGCGGCTAGGTAGCGAAGCGGCGCGAGGGGAGTGAATGACACCACGGTGTGGTGTCCGAGCCCGAGCGTGACCGAGCCGCAGCGAGACCCACTAACCCTATCCGCTAAGAGAGTTGTTTTGCATCAAAGCGGGAGCCCCGAGGGACTCCCCTACCGGTTGTTTTTTTATGCTGCTAAAAGCTATAATTAAAACAAAAAATGATAGGTAGGGGAGGGGCAATTTTTGCGAAGTAAATTTGCTACTGAGCGAAGCGAAGTTTGATTGCCTCCTCCCGAAAATAAACGGTTATGGATTGCAACAACGGGCGATTCGTGAATCGCCCCTACGGGGAACAATAAAATTTATTGTAGGGGCGACCACCGGTCGCCCGCCACTCCTCTTTACAAACCAAAACACCCCATCGAAAAAACGATGGGGTGTTTTTATAGGCAAATTGGAATTTGACAGAGAGTTTATTCAGAATCATTGTAATATCGTGGACTACTTATTCACTTTGCAGTTTAAGATTTCATCAATATTTTTCTTCAAGAAGTTAATTGCCGATACCAATGTATCAATCGCATCTCCTCTTTGTTTATCTACCGGATGCGAGCCCTCATATTCTATCAAATCATTTTTAACCTTATTTCTATCCTGTTCTACACCGATGTTACAATCATAAAGATTTGTATATGTATTTCCGTAGTCGAAACTGATTTGATAAGTATAATCTTGTTGAATTAAGATGTAAATGTTTTCTAATTTATATGTGTATACATTTTTATTTGTTTCAACTGCAAAGCCATATTTTTTCAAAAACTTCAACCGCTTCTTCACATTGTATCTTTGGAAAGAAGATATGGAAAAGATAATCACGATTGGGAAAAGCATTATTGCAATAATTATATTCAATATCCGCTCTGTTATTTTATTACTTTTAACAGGTGCACCTGCAGGGAAAATATTCTCTAATATGATAAATACAATCAATAGTCCAACAGGAATGCAAATCAACAATATCGCCCACATATCCATCATGCCTTCATGATTAGGTTGTATTAAATTATAGTATGCACCAAGAAATATGGCGATAGATATGATTATCAGTCCTAAAATTCCAATAATCGTTCTTCTATTTACATTCATATCTTTTTCCTTTCGAAAATCTTTTCTCTTTAGCAGAAAAGATAAAGATTTCTCTTTGTTTTGATGTATTGGAAAAATCAAATACTTATTTATCAATACAATTATACCACACAAC
>JAZRKS010000236.1:0-6812 GCA_045646445.1 Eubacteriales bacterium
GTCATATGAAGAATATCGTTGATATCCATTTTATATGTTTTATCTTCTAACTCTACCGTTAAACCTTTAATAGAGGAACTGACATTTTTTAAAAAGCTATAATCTTTCACATGAAAACAGCTTAATGCTAAAAAATCTAAATTCATTTTCGCTAAAACATCAATATTTTCTATTTCACTCCATATATCTAGATGTAGCGATTTTAGATGAGTCAACTCAGCTAAATAAGAAATGTCTACGCTGTTACTACGCAAACTATAATCTCTGAAAGCGATGTTGGGATTAATTCTGAATATCTCATTTAAAATAAAAAGTTCATTGCTTGAAGGTGTTTTTGTGGTTTGTATGTGACTCAAATTGGAATTCGCAAGAGTGTTAATTATTGTTTTATCACTTGTTGTTAATGCGAAGGCATTTTTGTGTAAAACACTTCTAAATGGCAATTGAAAAAACTTGGCTGTACTAACGTATGATCCCATAATACTGCTCCCTCATCAATCTTGAATTCATCATCATTATATCATACCCACACAAAAAAGTAAATAGGACGGCTTGAAAATTTCAAGCCGTCCCGCTTTTTTCTTTGTGTCGCTCGTGTTTTTATTTGTCAAACGACGGGTTGATTGCGTAGAAGTTTTTGCTGTCAAGATGCTCTTGCGCAATGCGGAGAGCTTCGCCAAAGCGTTGATAATGCACGATTTCGCGCTCACGCAGGTAGCGCAGAGGATCACGCACATCGGGGTCGTCGCACAAGCGAATGAGGTTGTCATAGGTCGTGCGCGCCTTTTGCTCGGCTGCCAAGTCCTCGTTGAGGTCGGTGATCACGTCGCCTTTGATGCCAACGTATTTCATATCAAAGGGCACACCGGACGCCGCTACGGGATAAATGCCCGTGGTGTGGTCAACAAAGTAAGGCGCAAAGGGCGTCTTTGCAATCTCTTCCTCAGATACGTTGCGCGTCAGCTGATAGAGAATGGCGGCTACCATCTCGAGATGCGCAAGCTCCTCTGTGCCTACATCTGTCAGGATGCCGGTGACTTCGCCCCAAGGCATTGCATAGCGCTGATTGAGATAGCGCATCGATGCTCCCAATTCTCCGTCGGGGCCTCCCAGCTGGGACACGATCAAGCTTGCCAACTTGGGGTTGGGGTTTTTGATTTTTACGGGGTATTGCAGGGTTTTCTCATAAGTCCACATAAATCGTCTCTCCTCCTATTCTCAGTTTGCATCCGTTTCCCAAGGCCAAGGACCTTTTACCCAATCGCATGAGTCGCGGCTGGTGTTCCCATACATAGTCATGGGGCCGCAGCTCCTTTGGTAGGATGCAAGCAGCTTTTCGCGCTCTTCAATCAGCGCGTGGTAATAGCAGAGAGCCTCGGGATGGCAGGGATACGCATCCAAAAACAGGACGGTCTCCTGAATGGCAAAGTTGATGGCACGCAGCTTTTCGCGCTCTCCGTGGCAGTTGGAGTGTTGGTGTTGGTTCATCATAGTGTGTGGCTCGCTCACATGAGGCGGCGAGCGCAACCCTCCTTTCCGCCTTTGTGGGGAACTGCCTCAAAGGGCAGAACAAGCTCCGCGAAGATGGTGCCGTGTCTGAGTCCCTCTTCGGGATCAAACAGCTTGCGCCAGCATTGACGGGGGCAATAGACCATTGCAAGCGCGGGAGCGTCGATTTCGGTGGGACAGGACGTGTTGCAAGGCCTTTGACAGCCACAGCCACCATCGGGGCGCACAGGGGCTTCCTGACGTGCCTGTTGCGGTGCCCACTCACAATATTCGCCCATCATACCGCCTCTGCGAGTATCAACAGGTGCGCGATTGCAGGAACGGTCGCGGTCATAGGAGCGGTCGCAAGGACGCTCGTGAGAACGCTCTTGATTACCCTCACAACAGCCGCCCCCGTTCAATTCACCGCCAAGCATACGGCGCAAAAAATCGGTGTCGGCACGGTTTTGGGCCGCGCGACGGTTGTTTTCAAAATACATTTGTAACTCCTTTTTACATTGAATTTCGTCAACGCTTGCGCGTTGGCTATTCCCAATATATGCTTTTTTGTCGCAAAATGTCATCATTTTAGCTTAAATTAAGAAAGAGAATTATTCTTATTATCAAAAAAAGAGGATTTTCAGCGCATTTTTTGTTTTCTATTGCATTTTCAAAAAAATTAGTGTATAATAAGACTATCAAAAAACACATTTGACAGAAAGTGAGGAAATAAATTATGGCAGGACCTATGGGTGGCGGTGGCCGCAGCGGTGGATTCGGTGGCGGCTCTCGTGGCGGCGGATTCGGAGGCGGTCGCAGTGGCGGATTTGGCGGTGGCGGCTATAGAGGCGGGTATCACCACAGACCGCATTTTGGTTATTATCATCGCCCGCGCTTCTTTGGTTTTGGTCCCCGTTACTATTATGGCGGTGGCGGATGCCTTGGCGGCTTTTTGGGTGCTTTGATGGCTCCGTTCATTCTTTTGCTGGTGGTTGGTGTTATGATGTTCGCTATGATCGGCTCAGCTCTTACCAATGTAGCAAACGGTGGTGTTATTTCTTATGACGAGGCGACTTTCCAAACGTATGTTGAAAACGAATACAATAAAGCGTTTGGTAATTCCGATGCAACCGAAGATAACATTTTAATTGTTGTTTTGGTTAATGAGGAATCAAGCGGCTATTATTATTTGCCGTGGGGTGGTAGCAATATTGTGGATGAAGTCGGCGACCTGTTTGCTGTAGGCAGAGATTTTGATCAATCCATGCAAGGCACTATTCAAAATTATTACGCAAACTCTTTGGATGAGGATCTTGCAAAGGTCATGAGAACAATGACCCGCAAGGTTGAAAATTTAAATTTGGAAACCTCTTTCTATGACAAGTATAGTCACGAGAATTCTCCCGAATCACATTTAATGAATTATACAGATCTTGCCCTGACCGAAAAAACGGTGAACGATGCGCTTGCATCCTTTACCGAAACAACGGGCATTCCCACGGTTATCGTCGTTCAGGATATGGAAACCGTCTTTGGCAAAAACATTCCTGCCGAGGATTTGGTGATCATGGTCGTTTTGGCAGTTCTTGGCGTGGTAGCTATTGTTACAATCGTTCGCACGATTAAAAACCGCAGCAGATTCAAGCAGGGAAACCCCGAGGATGACGATAGAGACGACAGAAACAACGACAGATGGTAATATAAAAAACGCAGTACGTAGTGCAAATTCGCACTACGTACTGCGTTTTTGTGTGGTTTTATGCTGTAAAATCAGTCAATGGAGAATGCCACAACCTTGTTGGCAAAAAAGAACTTACCAACAATGTATTTGTTGCACGCCGACTCAAAGCTGACTGCTACCTTGCCGTCCTTTGTAAAGGTGAGACCCTCGCTAAAGCAAGGCATCTTCATGTTTTCGGTGCGCGTGGTAGAGTCGAGATAATAGAGGGGAACATCCTTGCCCATAGTGTTAATGGTTATGCCGCTATCCTTCCAACCCTCGTGGAATTCCATATAAGAGGGCGTCAGTCCCCAAGAGCGGGAGAGCATTACCTTGCCGTCCTCACTTACGGCAAAGCCCTGTACCTGAGAGGTGATGGAGACCGAGAACTCGGGCTTTGCATCCTCGGCAAGCGAGCCGTCTTCTGCAAGCGGGAAGGCAGAGAGAATCGCCTTATTTTCGTCACCTGCAGGGGTGGTGAAGTAGTGTTCCTTTTTGGTTTCGTAAGCTTCGGGGCGGTAGAACTCGCCAACGTAGATGTACTTGTCATCCGAGAAGCAGAAAGAAGCCGAGGTGTCGACAGTAAATTGTCCAATTGCTTTTACAGAGTCGCCGTCCTTGGCGTTCCAAATGTCGGAGAAGAGATAAATGCGAAGGTATCCAACCTTGCCGTCGCCCTCCGCGTGGTTGTCGGAGATGTAGAGGTAGTCGCCGGCTCTCGTTACGCCGCCCGCGTGACCTTTGGCTTGCTCGCCCTCGGCGGTGAGCAGAACGATTGCCTTGGCGGTGTCACCGGTTACCAAATAAAGCTCGGCTTTTTCGCCGTTGTAGCCGGAGTGAATGTAGGTGTCGGTTTCGGGATCGTAGTCAAGACCTTGGGGAACAAAGCCGTCGCTCAGTGCAGGGATTTTGGAGACCGTCTCGCCTTGGGCATAATAGTCGGGGTAGATGATGAACTTTGCCACGTGTAAGCCGCCCCAAGCAAGGAGAACGAGGGCAATCACAGATGCTAAAACAATGCAGAGAACCTTGAGAATTACTTTTAGAATCTTCATAAAATACTCCTTTCGATGTCATTCGACATTTATAGTATAATGGAATATTATGAACTTGTAGTAAACAGATGGCAATTTTCAAAAAAAATATTTTTTTCGCAAAAAAGTATTGACAAAAAAGGGGACGTGTGATATAATATTCAAGTACGTGTGAGAGCACATCTTTGCGAGTGTAGTTCAATGGTAGAATTCCAGCCTTCCAAGCTGGCCGCGTGGGTTCGATTCCCATCACTCGCTCCAAAAGGTGACCGAAAAGGCACCGGTGATGTGCCTTTAGCTCAGCCGGATAGAGCAACTGCCTTCTAAGCAGTAGGTCGGGGGTTCGAATCCCTCAAGGCACGCCACAAATTAAATATGGTGGGATTGGCGCAGTTGGCTAGCGCGTCAGGTTGTGGCCCTGAAGGTCGTGGGTTCGAGCCCCATATCTCACCCCAAAAAAATCCGCTTTCGAAAGAAGGCGGATTCCTTTTTGTATTATTCATCATTCATTATTCATCATTCATTATTCATTTATTCGAAAGCGGATTTGGAATGAAGAATGAAGTCGCTTCGCTAATGAAGAATGAATAATGAATAATGAAGATGACTTTTCTCACTGCATTCGAAAAATCTCTTATTTCCATATTGAAAAATATACACTCTTATGATATAATTATCCCAAGAAGGGGGACGTTAATTATGAAGGAAAACTTGTTAATTGATAAGTCCATTGCTTTTGCGGCTCGTATTATAAAACTCCATCAGTATTTGATTAAAAGCAAAAAAGAAACGATTATTTCCAAACAAATTGTACGTAGCGGCACGAGTATTGGTGCGAATATAAATGAGGCCAACTATGGTCAAAGCAAGGCGGATTTTATCTCTAAAATGTATATTGCATTAAAGGAAACCGCAGAAACAGAATATTGGCTTAAATTGCTCGCCATGTCGGAGTATATAACAGAGGATATGGGGAAATCTCTCTTGGATGATTGTTTAGACATAAAACGAATTTTGGTGGCGTCTATCAATACCGCCAAAGGGAACAAGCAATAGGTTGAATGACAAACAAAACCCATCCGCATCAGCGGATGGGTTCTTGTTTTTATGCAGATGACATTATAGCTGAACCCAAATAAAAAACGCTCGCGTTTTTTATTATAACGCGCGCTTTGTGTGTAGGGAATAATGCTGCATAATACGCGCGTTTGGGTTCAGAGCCCCATGGCGGGAGAACTTTTTTCTTGACTTTCCCGCGCATTTATGATAGAATGGATACAGAAAAAAGGGAGTAACAGGGGGGACAGAATGATTTATCAACGCCTCATAGATGCGAATGACACCGACATACTGCAACTGCGTCGCGTGATGGATTTGCCGAATGTGTCTCGCTTTATTAGTTACGACAAAGAAAAATATTGGCCATACGTTACATCGACCGATTCTGTTTTTTACTACAAGGTATATAAAAGAAATTCATTAGTTGGAGCGATACATCTTGAAATAAACGATAAAGTTTTATATATGAGCATACTGGTTTTTCCCGAATATCAAAATCAAAAAATAGGGAGCAGTATCATCAAAGATATACAAGACAGAAAACTAGCTATTGATTTTGAAAGAATCGAAATTTCTATTGATGAAACGAATATTGCTTCTATTCGGTTGTTTGAAAAAATGAATTTCAAATTATTTGCCAAAGAAAAAGAACTATTCACTTATATTTATCAAATGCCTACATAAATACGGCAAATTAAAATCCAAAGGAGACCACAAATGTCCGAATTTTTATCCTCTCTGCACCCCGTGGCGGTATGCCTGTTGGTGTGTGCGGCAAAAATTGTTGAAATCACCATTCAATCGCTCAAAACCTGCATGATGGTCAAGGGGCAACGTATCAAGGCGGCGTGTCTTGGCTTTGTTGAGTGCATGATTTGGGGACTTGTTATTTCCACCATCATCTCAACGCTTGGCGATAATTTGGCGCTGTTGCTCTTTTACTGTGGCGGTTATGCTGTGGGACTGTTTCTTGGCTCTACCATCGAGGGCAAGATCGCGCTTGGCACCTCGAATTTGCAGCTTATTGCCAACGATGAGTACACCAACCTCATCATCACTTACTTGCGCCAAAACAAGCGCGGCTACACCGTGTTCAGCGGTCAGGGCTCTACCGACCGTATGAATATGATTCTCATTGTTCTTTCGCGTCGCGAAATGAAGAAAACGTTGCGCGAAATTCGCAAGCTTTGCAACAACCACGTGTTTATGGTGGCATCCGACGTCAGCAAATACGCAGGCGGATATGGACTATCTAAGTAAAACAAAAAACTACATAAAATTGCAAAAAAAATTGCCGCCTCGAGTGATGTGAGGCGGCATTTTTCTGTTTATTATTATGTAAGGTCCTTTACAAAGCAACGGCGGCGCTTGTGCTGCTCCTTTTCAAAAAACTTCCACTGCGCTTGAATTTTGGTGTTGGTCTCCAGCTGAGGACCTGTTTCGGCATAAAGAATATGATTTTTTGCCGTGGTGTTGACAAAGTGGTTAAAGATGGTTGCAATCAAGAGCGT
>JAZRKS010000237.1:0-6349 GCA_045646445.1 Eubacteriales bacterium
TCCCTCGACTGCTTCGCAGCCACCCCCTCGCGCACCCCGGAGGGGGGAGAGGGAATAAACCACGTTGTATGAGGTGATGTTTGGGAACACTCAAAGTTTGTCGCATGGTTCGATGTCCAAAAACGTGCGAGCACGTTATAATAATGAAGAAAGCTTTCCACTCTTGCCCCACTCCCCAACACCCCACCCACTCCCCCCGACCGCTTCGCCGTCACCCCCTCGCGCACCCCCGAGGGGGAAGGGGGAAGCGTAATTTACCGTTGTGTTGCTAAATGCTTGACATGTGTTAGTTTTCGTGATATAATAAATCTAAAAAAGGCGGTGATCACGTGACTAAATTAAGATATAACAGAGCTTTTAAAAAAGGCTTGATAGCTATTTTGTTCTGTATTTTGTTGTCTAGCTCTATAGTTGTATTTTTTATTATATCCAAAGTCCAATATGACCGTCTCGTATCCGACATGCAATCTCTTGAAGCTACTATTGTTGATATAGATCTTGATATTCATATCAGAGGGCCCGATGAGCAGAAAATCTATATAGAATACGAGGTCGATGGAATTACTTATAGTAGAGAATTAAAAACCGATACAGCAATATCTTTTACCGCGGGCAGTGGTGCGCATTATTCAGTTGGAGATAAAATACATATTTTTTATGATCCTCAAAATCCAGAAATTATTGCATCGCCTCGATCTGTTGGTGTAGGATATTTTTGGTTAATCTTTGCATTGTTTTTCCTATCCATCATTGTATTTGCTTTGTGGTGGATGATAAAGTTGCGTCGTAAATTTTTAGTAACACGGGAAGAATACGATAGAGAGGGCGAAGAATTAAAAAGAAGCAAATTAGCAGAAAACCAACAAAAGAAGCAGGATAAATTGGAAAGGAAAAATAGACACCCTAAGGCGAGGAAAATTGGCAAGATTATATTGATCGTTCTCGGTTCATTGGTGGGGGCATTTATTCTTTTTCTTTTGTTCGGATTATTGTTAATATCACTTGGGTACTAATTTATAATCACAGTTTAAAATTGTTGTGTGAACTAAAAACAAAACCCCGAGGCAATCGCCTCGGGGTTTCACATTTTCTAAAATTTTCTATAAACAACGCCCCTCACTTCCGCCAAATCTCCTGCATAAACTAAACAATAAAAAGCATAGTGAGGTATATTTATGGATCAAAATCGTCGTCCGTTTCGTTTTGATGATTTTCTGCACGCGCATCCGCAAGCGTGGGCAAATTTGAGGGGGAGCGCGCTCTATCCAAATTTGTGGGGAATCGTTCGCTTTTATGGGCATCCTCGCGGAACCTTGGTGGTTGCCGAGGTGGATGGATTGCCCGATCTCCAAAACGCTTGCGCTTCTCCCGTCTTCGGTTTTCACATCCACGAGGGGAACACTTGTACTGGAAATTCAGAGGATCCTTTTGCCGACGTGCGGACGCATTTCAATCCCCAAGGATGTCCGCATCCTTATCACGCAGGTGATCTGCCGCCGCTGTTTGGGGTGAACGGATATGCTTTTGGCGCATGCCTGACCGACCGTTTCCTTGTGCACGAGATCATTGGCAGAACGATTATTCTGCACGATTCCCCCGACGATTTCACCACCCAGCCGTCGGGAAATGCGGGGAACAAAATTGCTTGCGGTCAAATTATGGGATATGTCCGTTAACGCCGATGCCATCCCCCGAGGGGGATGAAAGCAAACTAGCAGCTTTTTTCCAACCAAACAGAGAATTTTAAGGCGTAAAATCTCCAAATGTTATCTTTACTTTCCAATATTTAAGTGGTATAATATAGTTACAAAATCGATTTTGAAAAATACTTTTAGGAGATTTTTTATGTCTATTGGAAAAAACATTGCGAATTTTAGAAAAGCCAAAGGGTGGACACAAGCAGAGCTTGGCGAAAAAATCGGAGTATCCAATCAAGCCGTATCGAAGTGGGAATCCGGAACAAGTATGCCCGATGTAATGCTTTTACCGGTGCTTGCCGATGCTTTTGAATGTTATGTAGACGAATTGTTTTCCCGTGGGGTAAAGACTGAAATTCATTATGATCACTGCGCGGAATTCCCTTGGGCAGATGACAATACGATAAGAATTTTTCAAACCGTGGGCAAGAAAATTATAAAATCACAAGAAACGAACACCTGCATAGAAGTGGCTTTCCCGCGAAATTGTAATGAAACGACCAGACAATATTTTAAGGTTGAAGTTTTTGGCAATCTTATGTCTGACAGTAGCATAAATGGTGACGTTGTTTGCCACGGATATATTGATTGTCATGAAATAAATGGAGATGTTTCAGCACAGGGGTCTATTACCGCGCACGAGATCAGCAGTCACGGAAAAATCGTTTGCGATTCTCTGAAATGTGACAAGATCGAAGGCGACGTTACCATCAAATAAGCAGATTGATTGAAAACAAGATAAGCCGACAAAAAAGGCCACATCGTGTGTGGTCTTTTTCGTTTTTTTATCAATCACAAAGTTTAACAAGCTCGTTGATGTCAAACGTTCTATATTTAATATCACGGTAGAGACCGATCTCGGGGCCGGACTCCCACGCGCAGAGAAGCTTGCCGTTTTTTGTGGTGCACAGCGCCGAGTATGCGGCAAAAATTCCTTTGTCGGATACTTGTTTGATGGCTTTGTAGGTCTTTCCACCATCGCTCGAAGCGTAAAGCATCAGTGCTTCGCGCACACCCCAATGCTGTGGCGTGCCTGTGCGGAAAAAGTCTGTGGGACCGCCAAGCTCACCCGTGGGAGAGGTGAAGAAGATATATTCCTTGCCGTCTACCTCGGCAATGGCAAAGCCCGCGTGGCATAAGGGGTCATACAGTGTATCCACAACGGCACTTTCTTCAAGTGTGTCGCCGCCGTCGCGGCTGAAGGATTGAATGCGTCTGTTTGCGGGAAAACCGCTTTGGTTGCGGCAGTTGTAAACAATCGTTCCGTTGTTGAGCTCGACAATAACGCTTTCGCTTGCACCAAGATAGTTTTCAAGGGCTGCTACGCGCCACGTCTCGCCAAAATCGTCCGAAACGATGATATGTGCGCGAAATTCGTTCTTTCCGTTGTTGAGACTTGCATCGTTGCAGGGAACAATCAGTCTGCCGTTGAGGCGGGGATCTTTTTGCTTTAAAAGCTGAATGCCCACACCGGGGGAGGGGCAATGCTGAATGGTCCAGTTGGCAGGCGTGTTTTTGATAGTGATTTCGCGGTAGTTACCCCACGTGATGCCGCCATCGGTGCTTTTGTTCAACCAAAAACGCTCGTAGGTGTGCCCCAAGATTTGATCGTCCTCGGCAAGCAGGCGGTCTTCTTCATATCCCGGTTTCCAATGTCTTGTGCGCGCAAGGAGAAAAAGCGTATCGTGCAGCTTGTCGTAAACGGGAATGCCGCCCTCGCAGGGAGCGCCCTCATAAGAGAGAAATTGCATCTCTCCCCAGGTTTTTCCGCCGTCGTGCGAGCGCATCATAGCTGTGCCGCCAAGCTCCTCGTCTCTTTGAGAACCGAATTTCATACAGAAAAAGTAGAGGATGGTTCCGTCGTTCAACTCGACAAAGTTCGGGCCGCGCACTGCAAATGGAGTGAGCTCCTTCGAAAGCTTGCCGTGCATATCGGGAATGGTAATTTTGATGCCGTTGGGGGTGAGTGTCTCGTATGTCATAGAAAACCTCCTCAAATAACTTACTGATTTTAATATAACATATAAAAGGTGTTTTGTCAATGAAAATGTTGATAATGGAAAAAGTATTGTTATCTATCAGTATACATTCCTTATCTGAAAATACGGTATTCTTTCTTCGGGGTTGCAAAATTAATAAGAGTATGCTATAATAAATGCAGAACAACAGTGTATTTCGATTTTTCGAAAGGGATGGCGAGTCGTCATCTTTTCACTCACACCTGCCGTATTCGCTGCGCAAGCCCTACAAAAGTTTTTCCCGACACGCAAGCGCTTCGGGACTTTTGCACGGCCTTGCTTCGCTCAGTCGAAATGCTCGACGAAGTGATACAAGGCTATGCCTTGTAGCGCTACGTCTGCGCGTTTCGCCATACAAATTGGTGTTGTTCTATCTATCAATCGGGAAAGAAAGGAGAGCAATATGATCGTTTATCATGAGTTGGCTTCTATCGAGCAAGATTTGGGCTTTTCGGCAAAAACCTTGTACGCCCTGAGCAACAACATCGAGAAGCATTATCACAACGTCTTCATTCCCAAAAGTGACGGAAGTAAACGAAAGCTCTCCGTTCCCGATCTCGTTTTGAAAAACGTGCAAAGATCTATCGCTGACAATATTTTGGCGCAATATCCCGTTTCGAGATACGCCAAAGCGTATAAAGTGGGGAGCAACGTGCAGCAGAACGCGCAACCGCACGTTGGAAAAAAGAAGATTCTCAAGCTTGATATCGAGGGCTTTTTCGACCACATTTTGTACTCGCAGGTAAAGGACATCGTTTTTTACAAGGAAAAATTCGCAGAGCCGATCCGCATTCTTTTGACGATGCTTTGTTATTATAAGGAGTCGCTTCCGCAAGGTGCGCCTACGTCTCCTGCAATTACAAACATCATTCTGTATAACTTTGATGAAAAAGTCGGTGCATTTTGCGCCGCCAAAAACATAGCATATACGCGTTATTGCGACGATATGACCTTCTCGGGAGATTTTGACGAGAGGGAAGTCATTGCTTTTGTAAAAAATGAGCTCTATGAGCTCGGTCTCTTTTTAAAAAATCGCAAAACGGTGGTCATTCCCGCATCCAAACGGCAAACGGTAACGGGAATTGTCGTCAACGAAAAATTGAATATTACAAAAGAATACAAAAAGAATATTCGCCAAGAGATGTACTATATACAAAAATTCGGTATCGACGGGCACTTGAACAAGCTTGGTATATCGGATAAACGAGGATACCTTCTCTCGCTCGGGGGGCGAATTGCTTTTGTATTGCAAACGTTGCCGAACAACCGTGAGTTTTTGGAGTATCGAAATTTTCTTGGCGCGAACTGTTCTTGAAAAAGCGAGACCAAATAGGAAAGGCCATATTTATGAATCAACTTAATGGTTTTGAGTCACGAAAAATAAGAGATTTATTCGTTAATAGTTTTGTTGATCAAACCACAGAACGTTATAAAAAGATTAAAGACATTGATTCGCAGAACGTTTCTCTTTATTTGTGGGATACATTGTTAAAACCTTTTAGTACAAAAGTTAATTATTATAGCGCAATAGACTATCTGCAAAATAGTTCTAATAAAGTTTTTTTAATGATGGATATTCAAAGAAGAAACAGAGGTTCAGAAGAAACCCAATTCAATCTATATTTGAAAAAACACAATTATGAAAGGGGAGCTGTTTTTGAACTTCCCGCATCAGAAGTCGCAGAACTTTATCGTATTGATAATGAAATTAATACGAGTTGGATGCCTTCTGATTTGAATTTGCTTGAGGACATATATGTGTTTGATGAATCTTTCAAATGGCTTATCGTATTTACTCATGAACAGGTTGAGCTAATCGATACGAATGAGTACAGGCTTTGTTTCTCAAATTTATTGATATGAGGAGCAGAGGATATGAACATAAATGAATTTGAAAGACTAATCATCACCGATATCATTGAACAATATCCCGAGTACAAATCAAAATTACAAGCCCAATTTGAGCATGCTGTTGTGCAAAAAAGGGAGTTCTTTCAATACGGTTTTTCAATCGATTACGCGGTTACTACACCCATAGAAACACTCGGCGATGGCGTCAATCTTCAGCTCGGCAAACGCCAATGGAACATAAACGGCTTGCAGAATGGGAGCGACTATATTCTGTGGGTCAAGAACGGACTTATCAGCTCCTTGGAAGGATTCTCCTACGAGGAACCTTGGCCAAATGAAATTCTGTGGTGCGAAAAAATAGAAAATGAAAAATCATAAAAAGAAAGCAGACCGAGAGAGTCTGCTTTCTTTTTTTGTTCGCTTGTATTACAGAATCACCGTCATCATGGAGTGGGGTTGCATGGTGAGCTTGGTGCAAACGTCGTTGTGTCTTACAACGGCGGGGAGCTCGCGGTGAGAGGTGCTCATCAAAACAAGCACGATGCTACCGTCGGGGTTTTTGAATGCTACGGAGTAGATGTTTTCGCAGTATCTTGTGGTGGCAATTCTCTTAGCACCGCGTTGAACGAACTTGGAGAAATGACCAATGTAGTAGTAAATAGGCGTGAAAACAAGCTCCTTGGTTTCGGTGTTGTAGAGAATGGGCGCGTGGCAACCTGCCGACTTGTCTTCAAATACTACACCTGCAACAGCGGTGGTTCCTGCCGAACGGTTGTGGAAGGG
>JAZRKS010000238.1:0-4036 GCA_045646445.1 Eubacteriales bacterium
ACCGAGTGCGACGCCATTATCATGGGCGGAGCACAGGTCATCGCTTTGCCGCAAATCGAGGCAAATCACGTAGTTGCATCGCTGATTCACGAGGCTGCCATCGGCAAAATTGCAGGCGAACAGCTCATCAAGCTGATGACCTTGGGACTTACCGAGGCAGAGGCGGAAGAGCATATCGTAAACGGATTCTTAAAGTGAGGGCTGCCATAATTTGCGCATAACAAAAGCCACACTCAAAAGGTGGTTCGAATTCTAATTAAATTCGAAACACACAAATAAAAGGTTGAAACCCGTCGAGAAAATCGACGGGTTTCTTCATTTTCGGTGTGCGGCTTTTAGCCGCGATTGACCTCTCTGCCGTACCTTTGTACGGCAGAGAGGTCAATCACGTCTTCTGCATCAAATTTTGGCAGCCCTATGGAAATGCTCTTCATGTTTGCATTTCGGGAAGTGGGATTTGAAATTAGCTCCCTCATTCGCGCCTTGCAAATTTTCTTTTGTGCTTTGGGCGTGTAGAAAATACGCGCTCAAAATTGTGCAACTCTCACAAAAAATATAAATTTTTCCTGATTTCGCGAATTTTTTCGAATCGTTCAAAATAGGTAAATTAAATTTACCAAAGAAAATATTTTGCTTTTTTATGTGGCAAAATAGACAAAATTATGCACGAAAACCCCCTTTTTGAGGTGCTTTAAAGTGCAAAACGGGTAAATTTTGTTTACAAATGTCAAAAATGACACTTCCAACTCAAAAAATGCTGTTTTTAATTGTAAACTTTTTGAAAAGACGCTTTGACCGACGCGTGAATTTTGGGGCGCGCGGGAGCGCCCCCGAGCGCATTTTCAAAATAGTTTTTCTTGACATCAAAGGCAAGTTGTGTTATTATATTATATATATTTGGGAAAACTCTGCCCAAAATTGCCCGATTGGTGGAGTTTGTTTGACCCGCTCGGTGAGGTCGCACCTCGTGAAGCTACCCTTTACGCGTGCGCGCACACCGGCGGATCCCGAACGCGCAGGCGGTTTGCAAGCGCCCGCACGAAGCAAACGAAAACAATCACGGGCAAAAAAGTTGTTAATTCTTGCAGGAGGAAACGCGCATGAAAAACAAAACTTTCACAAGACTGCTGTGTTTAGCTTTGGCATTGCTTTGTCTTGTGAGTAGCGCCGGAATCGTTGTTAGTGCACAGGAGATTCAGCACGACAACCTTACCGACAAGACCATTGCAGACTACAAGGAGACGTTGGATCTGATTTCCTACGCCGAGTACCAAAACTTGTACTATGCAAACGCAGAGAAGCTCTCTGCCGAAATCTCCGTCGAGTTGACCAAGAATTGGAAGTACACTTGGAGCAACATCGTTGTCACCGCCACCAACGGCGTGTGGGAAATGATCGTTCTGGGTGACCGATTCTATGAGACCGCAGACGATATTCCGGCTGAGATCGCACAGGAAAACCGCTATCAAGTTGACGATGGCCGTTGGCGTGAAATCACCAATCGCTATGCAACCGTTGATGCGGCAAAGGAAGCAGGCTACGATACCGAAAACCTGCCTTACTTTGACGAGTATGGCACGGGCGACGAAAAGAAGGTAGCTCTTCGCACTCCCGGCAGAGGTGCTATCACTTGGACGATCGACCTTGGTAGCCACAACGTTACTGCCGCAACGCTCGCAAGCATCGGTTTGGATTATTACCCCATCGAGGCGAGATCCACGCCCATCGAGCGCGAATTCTACATCAACGGCAAGCCCGTATTCTCCGAGGCTTACATCCTTTCCTTCTCCAAGGTTTGGGGTATGTATGCGCAGGGAAGCTCTGACGGTGCAACCGCAAAGGCAGACCTGAGTGCTAAGTACACCCTTGGCAAAAAGGATAACCTTGCCGACATTATTGCAAAGGCAGAGGCTGCAGGCTACGTATCCGAGGCAGGCGTTAGTGCGTCCGGTGCTCCCGTTTACACCGTTGCTGCAGATAACTCCTACGTCATTTTCTATCAACCCGCACACATTACCGCTAAGCTCAGCGCATTTATCAGCGAGCTCGGACTTCGTTTCTTCCCCGTTGACTTCAACAGCAACGAAATCCGTCCCACGCAGCTGCAGGCGCCCGAGTGGAGACGCTACATTATCAGCGATAGTGACGGCTATACTCACTCCTACGATTTGACCAATGCGCAAGGCGAAACGGTTACTTACGATAGCGAGTACTTTGGCTTCGTTCTTTCTCCCAACGAGAACGGCGAGGTAAAGATCACTCTTGAGGGCGTTAACGAGCCCATGGCTCTTTCCACCTTAACTCTTCTGCCCTACAAGGCAGCCGACAGTTATGCCGTATATCGCGAAAAGCTCAAGGCTATGGGCATCAGCGATGCACAAGGTACCGACGTGCTCAAGATCGAGGCAGAAAACCCGACCAGAACCTCCTCTAACGTAGTATACCCGGTTGAGGACCGTGCATCTGCACTCACCTCTCCCGTAGACCCCAGCGTTCAGCTCCTCAACACCATCGGCGGTGAAAAGTGGGCGACCCCCGGTCAATGGGTAGAATATAACTTCTCCGTAGAGAGTGCCGGCTGGTACGATATCTACACGAGATTTAAGCAAAGTTATTTGGACGGTATGTACACCAGCCGTGCGCTGACCATTACCACCAATTACACAAAAGAGGAATATCTTGCAAAATTCCAAAACACTGCAGGTTACTATGACGGACTGCCGTTCTCCGAGGCATCCGGCCTGCGTTACGATTACAGCTCCGATTGGCAAGTAACCAAGCTGAGCTCCACGGGTAGATTAGATGATCAAAGCTATCAACTCTACTTCGAGGCAGGCGTTGTTTATACCATCAATCTCAAGGTTACGTTTGGTACCATGAGTGCCACCGTTCGCGAGATCGAGCGTATTTTGAACGCTTTGAACGATGCATACCTGAGCATCGTTCAATACACGGGTCCTACACCCGACGCTTACCGTGACTATAACTTCTACCGCATGCTCCCCGATACGCTCGACGTTCTCTTTGCAGAAAAAGAGGCTATCTATAACCTCTCCGAGTTCTTGCGTAACGAGGCAGGCGTATCCTCTACCTACACGGGTACCTGCGATAAGCTTGTTGACCTGATCGGTAAAATGGTTATTCGCGGTGGTGAAGGCATTGCATCCGGACTTAGCAACTTCAAGGCTTACTCCGGTGGTATCGGTACCTTCTTGGGCGACGTTAAGACCCAACCGTTGCAAATCGACTACTTTATGATTCAGCCCGCAACCGCGGAGGCTCCTAAGGCAACTCCTAACTTCCTCCAAGCGTTTGCTCACGAAATCAAGAGCTTCTTCTGGACCTTCTTCCGTGACTACAACAGCATGGGTACCACCCAAGACTACGATAAGGATCCCTCTATCGTTGTTGTATGGTTGCCCTCCGGCCGTGACCAAGCAAACGTTGTT
This sequence comes from Eubacteriales bacterium, assembly GCA_045646445.1. Classification (GTDB taxonomy): domain Bacteria; phylum Bacillota; class Clostridia; order Oscillospirales; family CAG-272; genus UMGS1865. Next base: position 3,450 of record JAZRKS010000238.1, read on the forward strand.
CGTAACATGACCGTTAACGGCTTTACCCAAAAGAAGGGCATTGCTGTAAACCTTAAGCTGGTTAACGGCGGTACGCTCTTGCCCTCCATTTTGGCAGGCATGGGCCCTGACGTTTACCACGGACTTGGTGACGATACGGTTATCAACTACGCAATTCGTGGCGCGCTGATGGAAATTGAAAATATGGAAGCGACCGAAGAGGACTTCAAAAAGGTTCTTTCCAACTTCAACGAAGCAGCGCTGACGGTATTCCGCGTACCCGACGCAGATAACGACATGCACTACTACGGCTTGCCCGAGTCGCAATCCTTCTCTATGATGTTCCTGCGTTTGGATATTTTGAACGAGATCGGCATTGAGATCCCCAAGACTTGGGATGACCTCTATGTAGCACAGTCCAAGCTCCAATCCAACAACATGGAGATTGGTGTTGGTGCAGACTATTTCCCCTTCCTCTATCAAAGTGGCGGTAGTATTTGGGCAGACGAGGGTATGAGAATCAACCTCGACTCCGAGGTCGCTCTCTTCGCATTCAACAAGATGTGTAACATGTTTACACAGTACTCCTTCCCCTATGACTATAGTGG
>JAZRKS010000239.1:0-6798 GCA_045646445.1 Eubacteriales bacterium
TGTGCAGTTGGGGTCGGTTAAGGGGTGCGTAAAGTGGCAGTGGAAGGTGCAAAGACGAATGCAAACGTTCTCACGAGGTCTTGTAATCTTGGGAGCGGTTTGCGTGTAGTCGTAAGCCAGGGTATCTACAATAACGTTGGGATAATCCTCGGCAATATTCTCGGCGACTGCGTTGACAAAGCGGAGGAGTGTGCCTGCAGGGCTACCCTCTTCATTGTCGATCGCCACGCAGTTTGCACAGCGACAACGGGCATCGGTATCGTTTTGCGAAACTGAAATAATGGTTGTTGTGGGCACGCTTGCCAAGCGCGCTCTTACGTTTTTAATGGCCTTTTCCAAGTTGTCGGGGTTGGTCAGGCAGGGGTTGGGGGAGGTGCCGCCACCGGTTTCGGTCAAGCCGCCAATGGTGTGCACAAACAGTCCGCCGTAGTCCCAAGCGCCGCCAAGACTTTCATCCCAAGCGTTCCACCAGCCGTCAACCATGTTCACGCCGTTTTTAACGCACCAAGGATAGCGGAATTGATTGGGAACCCATTTATACCAGTCGTTTACACGCATTTCAAACACGGGTTGGTATTCAATCATAGTGCCTTCCTCAATGATGATGTCGCCCTCTTCGGGGTAGACCTCAAGGTAAGGTGTAAAGGCGCGCAGACCTGCATATTTTTCAAGAAAACCGTAGATGCCGTAAAGAACGCCGCGACCGCTGCCACCGCGAATATCCATGCCGATGTACTTGCCGTCGAGCTTCGCCTCTACGCAATACGCTTCCTCCTCCAAGGTGACGTCAACGTAAATATCGATAGGGAAGCCACCCTCGGAAACGGTGATGGAGCGCTTTTCAAGATAGGAAGTCAATTCTGAAAGGGCGGTTTGCTCGGCAGGGGAATTGCCTGCCGTAATGGTGACGTGCGTCAGCTTCATTGTAGCCGCGGGAGGGGTTACGGGAGGCTCGGCACAATCGGGGGTAGAAACCTCGGGAGTTGTAGCCGTGGGGGTGGTTGCCTCGGGCGTTGTTCCTGTTTGCGGTGTGGGCTTGTTGCAGCCAACAAACAGGCAAGAGAAAACGAGCAGGAGAGCAAGAATTCTAAATGCTTTCATATTTGCACATTCCTTTCAAAAGTCGGTTTTGCAAGGGGAGGTATAATTTATTATAGCATAAATTTTATAAATGTCAACCGATTTTGTGTATTTCGACTTACCAAAATACAAAGGACCGCTCACTTTTTGAGCGGTCCTTTGGGGGTGGAATTTAATAATAAGTCCATCTGCCGGGGCCTAGGTTCAGGTCAGATTCTTCAATATTAACGTGATATCTGCCTTCCCTCCAAGCCATGCCGAGTCCTTCTACCTCGGCGATGAGCTCTGCCGCTTTTTCGGCATCGGGGTGCAGCATCAATTGCATATAACGCCAATGCAAGCGAGAGCGTTGCACGTATTCAAGGCGGTCACCTGCAAGCTCCTCTGCCTTGTTCCACCACTTTGTTACACCGTCCTCAATCACGCGGTAAAAGTTATCGTTTACAGCGGTAAAGGGCTGGTGATAAATGGTGTGTCCGGGGCCGTTCAGAGCCAGAGCAGAAACCTGATCGATGTAGGAACGGATATTTTTCCAGCCCGCACCGTAGTAGGCGGCGAGGAATTCATCCATGTGTGCGTAATATTCTTCTTCGGTCATATAGGGGTACATCATCAGCTTTGACAAGAGGTAGGCGCGCAATTCGCCAAATTCTCCCGAAGGCCCTTGACCGTTGCCTTGTTCAAATATACCTCGTACGTTGTGGTCGGCAAAGAATTGCATATTTTCGCGCAAAACGTGCAGGTTGGGGAAGAAGGAGATGTAATAGGAAAAATCGGTGGTGTAATCCCAAATGTAAATGTTTTCGCAGATCTTGCTCCATTCTACCAGATCATAGCGGAACGCCGAGCAGACCGAGCAATTTTCGGTGGTAAGAGGGTGATTGAAGTGACACTCAATGCTGCAAAGACGAATGCACACGTTGTCTCTCGGTTTGGTGATCAGGGGAGCTTTGCGTGTGTATTTGTATGCCAGTGTGTCGATTACAAGGTTGGGATAATCGGGGGCGAGATCGTCTGCCACGGCATTGACAAAGCGGAGAAGAACACCCGCAGGGCTGCCTTCTTCTTTTTCAATCGCCAAGCAATTTTCGCATTCGCAATGCTCCTCGGTGTCGTTTTGAGAGACCGAAACAATGTTTACCGTGGGGTCTTTTTCAAGCACTGCGCGCAAGTTTTTAATCACCTTTGCAAGATTTTCCTGTCCTATGGCAGTATCCAAAGCGAGGCAGGGGTTGGGTGCGTAGCCGGGGTAAGGGTAATCGGTTTCGGTCAGCACGCCAAAGGTGTGAACAAACAGTCCGCTGCCGTAGGTGATAATGCCGCCCATATCGTTGGTGATGCTTCCGACAAATCCGTTCACTCCGCTTTTTACGCAAAAGAGCGGGTCTGTTGTCATGGCGTACCAGCTTGTGGAACGAAATTCAAAAACGGGAGTATATTCAATGAGAATCGTTTCGGGAAGAGTTACGGGGTCGGCGGTGTGTGTTTCAAGCTCGTATGTAAAAAAGCGCGTGCCTGCGTATTCTTCCAAAAAGCGAATGACACCGTAGAACACGCCGCGGCCATTGCCGCCAACGATGTTGATGTATTCCTTGTTGGTTTGTTCTTCGGTCGCGTTTGCCGTACCCGTAATGCGGTAGCAATCGTCGCCAAGCGTTGTATCAATTGAAAGAGTGATGGGAAAACCGCCATCCTCAATTGCAACACCCTTGATTTCAAGGTGCTTTTTCAATTCTGCAGCAGCCAACTGCTCGGTGGGGGTGTCTCCCGCAAGGATGGAAACCAAGGTCAGCTCCTTTGCGGAAGGGGGGAGAACGGTTTCCTCTCCCGGGGTAGTCTCCTCGGGGGTGGTTGCTGTGGGTGTCGTTTCCACGGGGGTGCTACTCGTGGGAGTGGTTTCGGCAGGGGTGTTGTCTTTGCACCCTGCAAGGGTTGTTAGGAGAAGAACAAGTGCAAGCAAAAAGGATAGGGATTTGATCATACGTATAGAAAATCCTTTCAATTTGGATGGGTATGGACGTCAGAAAAGTTAGTTGCTTTTTTTGGAAGGATCGGTGAACCAAGTGCCGGGGTCTTGTGCGTACAGGTTGTATTCCTCAACGTACCAAAGGAGCTTGGGGAACTGCTCGCTCCACTTTGTTCCGTTTGCTTCAACCTCCGCAACCAATTTCCTTGCCTCTGCCTCGTTGGGCATGGGGAAGAGGAGCATATAACGAACCTGCCAACGGGAGCGTTGAACGTATGACAAGCGGTCGCCTGCGGCTGCCTCGGCGGCATCCCACCAACCGTTGATCTTGTCTGCTATCGAGGCGTAGGTGTCCTTATGCATTACGGTAAAGGGGAAGCTGTAAATACCCATACCGCTAGAGGACGCATTTGCATATCGCGCCATGGTGTCAATGTATTGACGAATGTTTTTCCAACCCGCACCGTAGTAAGCGGCAAGGAACTCATCCATGTGTGCGTAGTATTCGGTCTTGCTCATGTAGGGATCCAACAAAAGCTTGCCGATCAGGTAAGCGCGCAATTCGCCAAACTCACCCGAGGGGCCGGAGGCGTTGCCTTGCTCAAAAACGCCCTTTACGTTGTGGTCGGCAAAAAACTTCATGTTTTCGCGCAGAACGTGGAAGTTGGGGAAGGTAGCAAGATAGTAAGCGTAGTTGGTGGTGTAGTCCCAAATGTAAATGTTATTGCAAATTTCGCTCCAAGCAACAATGTCGTTGCAGAAGGATTGACAGGTTTTGCAGGTTGTAGAGGTGAGAGGGTGATTAAAGTGGCAGGTGATGGTGGAAAGACGGATGCAAACGTTGGGCGCGGGCTTGGTGACCTTGGGCGCCTTTTGCGTGTACTTATAAGCCAAGGTGTCAATGGTAATGTCGGGGTATTGCTCTGCAACGGCATTTGCAATTCTGTTTACAAAGCGGAGCAGGGGGCCGGATGCACTGCCTTCCTCGGCTTCAATCGCCTTGCAGTTGTCGCAGGCACAATGCTTTTCGTTATCGTTTTGCGAAACCGAAAGAATTCTTGCTGTGGGGTTTGCCTCAAGCACGGCAAGCACGTTTTTGAGCACCGTTTGGTAAATTGCTTCATCGGTCAAGCAGGGGTTGGGAGCGGTTGCGGGGTAGGGGGTATCAAGCTCTGCAAGCTTGCCAATGGTGTGCACAAACATGTTGGGAGCATAGGAAAGGCTGCCGCCAAATTCCTCTCCCCACGTGGGGGTCCAACCGCTGATGAGGTTGATGCCGCTTTTCGCGGAAAAGGTAAAGCCTTCCGCATCGGACATCCAACGGTACCAGTCGGTCTGGCGCAGTTCAAAGGTAGGAACGTAATCAATCAGAACGCCGTCGGGGAAGGAAACGGTTCCCTCTTCGCACACCTCAAGCTCGGGGGTAAAATAGCGCACGTCGGCATAATCCTCAAGAAAACGGTAAACACCGTAGAGCACACCGCGACCGTTGCCGCCCTCTATCAAAAGAGATTCTTGCTTGCCTTCGCCAACAACCGCGGTTACGCGGAAGGCATCGGCACCGAGCTCCTCGTTAACGGCAACCGTGATGGGGAATCCGTCGGCACCATCAACCGCAACGCCCTTTTTGTTCAAATATTTTTTCAGCTCTGCGGCAGCGTTTTGCTCGGCAGGGCTGTTGCCCGAGGTGATCGACGCATTTTGCAGCACAAGGTGACCGGCGGGAACAATTTCCACATTGCCGGGGGTGGTTACCTCAGGCGTGGTCTCTGTGGGGGTGGTTTCCACGGGATTTGTATCCGTGGGTGTGGTTTCGGCAGGGGTCTTGTCCTTGCATCCCGTCAGGGCAACGGGCATAACGATCAGCAAAACAAGCAACAACGATAAAAAGCGTTTCATAGGTTCTCCTTTTATGTTATTTTTGGAACATTCTATAACATTTTATAGGAAAGCGCCCCAAAAGACAAGAGGAAAACGCATTTATTTACAAAAAAGTTAAGAACGCGACCCGAGACACCGATAAAAGGAATGAGGAACGGGAGCTTTGTTCACTTTTACTAAACTTCTTGTTGACAAATCTCGAAAGATATGGTATTCTTATGTATATAAATTTGTAAAAACGGGAGAGCGCCCCATGAAAACAGCATTTATTAAAAAAAGCTACGAAGAAGTTGTAGCAATGCCTCGCGCCTCGCACAAAAAACCCATCAAACCCAATCTATTCTTCCGCACGCTGATTCGCGTTTTGTCGGCAAAGGATCTCATCCCCATCAAGTTCACCCACGTCAAAAAAGACATGGAACGAGCAGGCGAGGGACCTTACTTGATTTTGATGAATCACTCCTGCTTTTTGGATATGGAGATCGCCTCGGCGGTTCTTTATCCCATGGCGTACGGCATCGTTGCCACGTCCGACGGATTTGTAGGCAAGGATTGGCTCATGCGACAGATCGGGTGCATTCCCACCCAAAAATTTGTTAGCGATCTGCAGCTCGTGCGTGATATGGACTACATGCTCAAAAAGAAAAAGACGAGCGTTTTGATGTTCCCCGAGGCGGGATACAGTCTGGACGGTCGCGCCACCGTGCTCCCGCGCAAAATGGGCGGACTCCTTAAATTGCTCAAGGTTCCGGTTCTTTCGATACACGTCGACGGTGCATTTTTGCGCACTCCTCTTTACAACGAGCTCAAAAACCGCAAGGTGCCCGTGAGTGCCGAGCTCAAATGCTTGCTCACCACCGAAGAGATTCGCGAAAAGAGCGTGGAGGAGCTTGACGCCATTCTTGACGAAACCTTCACCTTTGACCACTTTGACTGGCAAAAGGAAAACGGTATTCACATCACCGAGTCCTACCGTGCAAACGGCCTTGAGCGCGTGCTTTACAAATGTCCGAACTGCCAAAAGGAAGGGCAGCTGCGCGGCGAGGGCGAGCACTTAACCTGCCATGCCTGCGGCAAGGCTTGGAGGTTGACCGAGCTTGGCGAAATGCAAGCAACCGAGGGAGAAACCGAGATTTCGCACATTCCCGATTGGTTTGCTTGGGAGCGCGACTGTGTTCGCCGCGAGCTTGAAGCAGATACATACTCCCTTGAAACCGACGTAGAGATCGGCATGCTCGTCAATCACAAGGCAATCTACATTGTGGGCGACGGTCATCTTTCGCACACCAAGGAGGGCTTTACGCTCACGGGTTGCGATGGTAAGCTGACTTACACGCAAAAGCCTCGCGCCTCTTACAGTGTCAACGCAGATTATTATTTTTACGAGCGTGGCGACATTATTTCTTTCGGCAATCGCGATTGCCTGTATTACTGCTTTATCAAAGATAACACCCCTGTTGCAAAGGCAAGACTTGCTGCCGAGGAGCTCTTTAAGCTCAGCGTTCCCGAGTCTCGCAGAAAGCAATAACCCCTTTGCCCAATCGCTTGGACAAATCGGAAATTTTATTCCCGGAGGTCACCATTATGAAAAAAAATTTGAAAAGAGTGCTCCTGTCCCTTTTGACCGTTGCTCTTCTTGCTCCCATGCTCAGCACTGCCATCGGTCCCGTAATTGCGGCAACCACCAGCGGTCATATCGGCAACATGGATCCCGCCCTTACCGAGGGCCTCATAGCTCCCTCGGAGATGGCAACCATTAACACCGAAAACAGCGGCGGTATTCGCTTTGCCACCAACATCAATCTCGAAAAGTACGCAGCACTCAAGGCGTTCTGCAAGCAAAGAAGAATCAAAGGTGTGTCCGTCGGCAC
>JAZRKS010000240.1:0-2955 GCA_045646445.1 Eubacteriales bacterium
CTCATTCCGTTAACTACGACGCCCCCCTCTTCACTTGCCCCCGCGACTATCTCGCCGCCCGGGCACATACAGAAGGTATAAACACCTCGCTCGCCCTTTGTGTCGGAAAGCGCGTATTCTGCAGGACCGAGATTCGGATGCCCGGCATAATCGCCATAGAGAGCACGGTCAATATCGGATTGCAGATGCTCTACACGAACACCGACCGACATGGGCTTGGCTTCAACGGCATAGTTTTGCTCGATGAGATAACGGTAGGTATCTCTTGCGCTGTGTCCGGGGGCTAACAAAAGTGCACCCGCCTGCAAATCTCCCTTTGTTGTTTTGACTGTCAGCGTTTTGTCGGCAGACTCCGAAATACCGTCCATTCTGCAACGGTAAATAACCTGACCGCCAAGACGCTCAATCTCACCAAGAATATGATCAACTACTACACGCAAAACATCGGTTCCCACGTGCGGCTTTGCTTTGATGCAAATATCTTCGGGCGCGCCAACCGCTACCAAGGATTTGAGCACGTAATTGCAAAGCGGATCGTTGATACGCGTAATCAGCTTACCGTCAGAAAAGGTACCTGCCCCGCCTGCACCGAATTGAATATTGGATTCGGTATTCAGTATTCCCTCTTCGCGAAAACGGCTTACGTCTGCCGTGCGTTCGGCAATCGAGCCACCACGGTCGATCAAAATGGGAGCATACCCATTTTGTGCCAACAAAAGAGCTGCAAAAAGCCCTGCAGGTCCCATGCCAACCACAACGGGAGCGGCGGGCATTGGATCCTTACCAAAGGTGAGGCAAGGCTCCTCCTCGTTCAAAACGCGTGCGGGCACGCGCGCAAGAAGTCTTTCATCAAGCATTTTTTGGGGGAGCTCACCCTCCGCCAAAACGGCACATTCCAAGCGGATATCCTGCTTGTTTCTGGCATCTATAGATTTTTTATAAAGCCGAAAATGAAGCGAGGCAGTGCTGATGCCCGCCCGCTTCATTTTTTCCTTTGCCTTGTTTGCAATCATTTCCTCATTGGAGTCAACGCCCACGCGAATCCTCTCAATGAGCAGCTTTGTCTTCTTCATACGGTTATCCCAAAGCATTGGCGTTCAGCGCCGTAACCGTTAACCAAATGAGAAGCGATAACAAAAGACAAATAATGCGCGCAGGAATATGCCAAGATGCAATTCTGCTCTTTGCGGGGATTTTTTGATAAAGAATTCTACCAACAGCATTCTTTTTCACCGTAATTTTCCTCCTTAGTCTTTTGTTTGGAACGATCAAAGAGTATCGTCCTTATCGGTTTCTTCGTCGGTTTGCGTCGCATCCGTTTCGGTGCTGACGTTGTTTTGCTCCTTTTGAGCAAAAACGGCATTTTCCTCTTCAGCTATGCTGATCTGTCCCATATCCATCAAATCGCTGGTTTCTTCGGTTTGGCGGTGATACGGAGGCACACGGTCAAAGGGATTGACGTGTACACCGCGCTTGTTGCGCAGATAGAGGCGACCTGCAAAATAGGTCATCAGCACATCGTATACGGTTTCGCGGTCAACGTTTCTCAAAAGCTTGCCGTCCTCGGCAAGGGATACAAGTCCGGTTTCCTCGGATACAATAACAACCAAAGCGTCACTCACCTCGGTAACACCTACGGCTGCGCGGTGACGGGTGCCCATGCTTCCAAAATCCAATTCCCCATTGCTGGAGGGCAAAACGCAGCTTGCTGCCCAAATGCGCATATCACGAATGATCAACGCGCCATCGTGCAAGGGGGCTTTATCGTAAAAGATATTCATCAAAAGGTGCGGAGTAACGCGGGCATCAACAATTTTGCCCGTTTGAATGTGATCACCGAGCTTAGTCAGTCCCTCTACAACAATGAGAGCACCAATTCTCTTTTCGGACATTTCAAAAACAGCTTCGGTAATTCCTTCGGCCGCAGATTTTGCAACAGTGAGATGCTTGCGCGGCAAGGTATCACTGCGCGGGTTGAGAAAGGTGGAGTTGCCTATGCGCTCCAATGCATCACGAATTTCGGGCTGGTAGATAACAACGATGCAGAAAAAGGCTGCGCTTATAAACAGATCGCTGATATACGAAAGTGCAGGCAAATTAAAAAGCTTAACAACAGTGAGGGCAAAGATCAAGATCAAAAGGCCGATTGTAACGCGTCCTGCACGTCTGTTTTGAGCAAAGCGAAAAAGCTCATATAAAATGAGCGCCAAAAGAAGCACGTCGATAATGTCGCGTGCATTCATATTCAAAATCGGTTCAGCCACGTATTGCATAAAAAAGCTGCAAATACCGGCCCATACCTCTGACCAGAAATTCATAATCCGCCTCCACAAGTCAGTTTTCTCACATTCCATTTTATTATAACATATATATTTATAAATTCCAATAGTTTTTATAAAAATAATTGCCGATTTTTGCTTTTTTCTTCGTCTTTTTTTGCAAAAAGCAGAAAAAACCCGAAACGCATAAAAGTGCGTTTCGGGTAAAGTATTATTCCTTGTGACCTTTGCGTGCCTTGAGCATGTCATGCTTGATATCCCAGAGCTTTTGGGAGAGGTCGACGTAATAGTTGTGGGGATTGCTGAAGCGACGAACCTCATCCCACATTCCTACAAGTTCTTCTTCACAGTGGCGACGAATCTCTTGCAACGTGGGAAGCTTGTAGACCTGCTTTCCGTTTTTGAATACGGGAACAAGCAGTTCGGTTGCGGTAAAGTTTTGCATTTTCTTGCGTTTCCAAGTGTGTTGAGGATCAAAGATTTCAAGCGGCTTGCTGTCGTCAATTACCTCGTCCCAAACGCAAATAAGATCCGCCTCGGCTTTTCCGGTTTCCTTGTCGCGCAGGCGGTAGATCTTTTTAAAGTGCGGAGTGGTGATTTTGCCAACGTTTTCGCTGATTTTGATCTTGGGAATGATCTCGCCATTATCATTTTCAACAGCGCAAACCTTGTAAAC
>JAZRKS010000241.1:0-5084 GCA_045646445.1 Eubacteriales bacterium
CCAAGGAGTTGGTTTCAAGTGTTGTCTTCCTAAGACCGCTTGGCCTCCGACTTCCTTTCGTATACGTGTTAATATATTTTTAAAATCAAATCGAGGGGTAGTGTTTTGCTGCTCGCGTTCGCGCAGAGCCGCTTTACGGTAGGTTCTCTTCTTTTCGGCATCATAGGCATCTATCATTTCAATAATGATGATGACTGCGCGCCAAATTTTAGCAGAGAAGACGAGGTCGAGGCTTGCACTGCAATCAGATGCGGTGTAATCGGGTTCTACGGCAAGATCGCCCTCGTGACGATCGATGCGGGAGTAGTTTCTTTCAACGTAACCTATTAAATAGGAGACAAGCTGAACGACAACTCCGTAAAGGAGCGCGGTGTTTGCTGCATCGTTGGTAGCTACGCGAATGTGCAGCTTGTTGATTCGAATCTTGACCTTTCCGCGTGTTTTACGAACAAGCTTTTTGGCAAGCTCCAAAACCATTTCCAAATTTTCCTTGAGGTTGGGAACGGGGCAGTACTGCTTGGGAATGCCGATCTTCTTTTCGGCACGCTTTGCAGCTTTTTTTGCGGCACGAATCTTTTTGCGTGCTGCCTTTTCTGCCGCCCGTTGCTGACGCCTGAGCTCCCGCTTTAAAACTGCTTCGGGGTTGCGGCACCTTGCAAGGTTTTTTGGCTTTTGCGGTGCATTCTTTTTATCGGGATAAATCGTAAATTGAATGCCGCAGATTGAAATCAGTACCCGCAGCTGATCTTGGCTGACAATGCGAATGCTCGCATTACCAAGGAAGAAGAGCAGCACGGCAGTGATCAAAATCACGCCAAGTATTATTAATATTGTAATCAGAGCTATCAAGTCAAATCCTCCTTTTCATTGGAGTCGGGCGAGGGAGGCGGTGCGACGCTTGCTTCAATGGCAACGTCTTCCTCTTCACCGTCAGTCGGCTCGGTATAGTCGCTCGGTACAACCTCACTGTCCATATCCATAGCCAATTGTTCTGCTTCGGTGGTTTCTTGATTTGCCTCGGTTCCTTCTGCTTGTGCGGCAGCCACGCTCAAGGCTTCGGTTTCGGGGAGCTCGTCAAGAGCGTTGAGCCCGAACACGCGTAAGAACTTATCTGTGGTGACGTAAAGCATTGGGCGACCGGGTGCATCAAGGCGTCCCGCGGCTTCTATGAGTCCCTTATCGAGAAGAGAGTTGACGGCATAGGAGCTATCCACACCGCGCACAAGATCAATGTAAGACCTCGTTACGGGTTGGTTGTAGGCGACCACCGCAAGCACCTCCATTGAAGATGCCGAGAGGTTTCCGCCACGGCGAATGCCGAGCGCTTCTCGTATGTAGGGGGCGTAACGCTCCTTGGTTGCGAGCTGACAGGTGGTGGGATAGAGCAGCATTTGAATGCCGTGGTGCGTATCCTGCTCGGCAAAATGATCTGCCATTGAGCGCACCAAGGTTTTTACATCCTTTGTACTCAGCCCCAAAAGCTCACCCAACTTGTCATATCGCATCGGGTAGCCGGCGGCGTACAAGATTGCCTCAATAGCTTGCTTGAGGTCCTGCTCGCTCGTTAGCTGCTCGAGATATGGAGCGGATTCTTTCTTTTGTTCCATAATATCTGCGCTAAATCCTTTCGGGAATTTTATTGACTGTCATCGGGGAGGTCTTTGGCTTGCTTTGCCATCGACTTAATAATATCGTTGATATCCAAACCGATATCATCCAAAAGATCCTCATCATCCTCAGAGAGCTGATTGTCAAGCATCTCCGCAATTTTGGCTTCTGCCTCAAGATCGCTGTCGTCCTCGGGAATGATATCTGCCTCGATCAAGGTCTGACCCATGGCTTCTTCCTTTGCACGGCGGCGTTCCTCGGCACGGCGAGCACGCTCTTCGGCACGCAAACGCTTCTTTTCGGCAAGCTTTGCTTCGCGCACGATACGTCTTTGCTCGCGGTGCATTTCCGCCTTAGAAGAGAGCGGAATGGGCTCGTCTGAGTGAACGGCGGGATTGTATTCTTTCTCCTCTTCACCCTCGGCAGGGGGTGCATCGTTTACCACAAAGCGCGTGTTAACGCCATGGATAACGGTGTAAGAATCGGGATCTTCATCAATTAAAATTTTGCGAACCTTAACCAACTCCAAAATACCCAAAAAGATGGCGATCATATCGTTGAGCGATACGGCATCGTGCAAAAGCTCTTGCATGGAGGTATCTCTCTTGCGCGACATTCTGTGCAGAATGCCAACGATCTTTACATCAACGGGAATAATAGGCTTGGCAACCAAGGGGGCAAAGGTTTGTCTTTCCGCACGGGGGCGGGATTCGTTTGCCGCAATGATGCGACGAACAGCGGCACAGAGCTGTGTAACCTCTTGATCGGCTACGTAGGAGGTGTCCACCGAAATTTCGTCGGTGTCCTTCACCATTCTGCCACTGTAGACCTGATAGAGGGGAATCATTTTTGCAACTGCCTCTTTTGCCTGCTGATAACGGAGCAACGCTTCGGCAAGGTCGGCACGGGGATCCTTTTCGCTTTCCTCAACTCTGGGGAGGAGCAGGCGGCTCTTGATGAGCATCAATTCGCTCGCCATAACGATAAATTCACCCGCGATCTCCATATCCATATCCTGCGCCGCCTTGAGGTATTCAAGGTATTGGTCGCAGATGAGCGCGATGGGAATATCGGTAATATTCACTTTGTTCTTCTGAATCAGCATCAATAAGAGGTCAAGGGGACCTTCAAACTGATCCAGACGGTAAGTGATTGCTTCCATGAGGTGAGGTCGGATCCTTTCTGTGAGTTAAATAAGGGAGCTGAACAGGTTGATAAACAGGTTGCAAACGGGGTTCGCAATTGCAATTGTGAGCTCGCTGGCAATCCATGAGAAGGGAGAGAATCCCAAACGGGAGAGTGCCAAGAGAGCCACGAGCAAGCCGATCATAATCTGGCGCTCGTATTTCATCAAACCAAAGTAGGTCTTGGGAGGAAGAAATGCAAGTGCGATGCGCGAGCCGTCAAACGGAGGGATGGGAATGAGGTTGAACGCCATAAACAAAAAGTTGTAAAGCGCCGAGAGCATAAACAGCTCGCAGGTATAACCCAAACAAGTGAGTGCAAACGGAGAAATATTGCGGAATGTCAGGTAAGCTTGCAATGCAAAGAAAAAGCCATATAGTGTAGCGCTGATCAATCCGACAATTGCATTTGCGGCAGGACCTGCCAGAGCAGTGAGTGCCATACCGCGCTTGGGATTGCGGAAGTTGCGCGTGTTGATCGGCACGGGCTTTGCCCAACCGAAGCCAAGCACAAACATACACAAAAATCCCATGGGGTCAATGTGCTTCATCGGGTTGAGCGTCAAACGCCCAAGGTTGTATGCGGTATTGTCACCGCACTTGTATGCTACGTATCCGTGCGCCGTCTCGTGCAAGGAGAGGGCAAACAGAATAATGGGCATACTGAATAGGAGGGAAACGATAATATCGGTAATATTACCGCCGGAGAGAATATCAAATAACATTTTGGAAAACGGTTCTCACTTTCAAAAAATTACAGCTTCAAACCCGTGTATTCGGCAATTAAACGCCAAAGGTCTGCGCGTCCCTCACCCTTGAGTGCCGAGTAGAACACAATGGGCGTGTCGGCAGGGATGTCGGGATGGCTCTTGAGCATCTCCTCACTCTTTTTGCGCTCGGTTGCATTGAGCTTATCCGACTTGGTGGCAACCACCAAAAAGGGAATATTGGCTTGGCGCAAAAAGGAGAGCATCATTTCGTCGTCGGCAGTGGGGCCGATGCGGCTATCCACCAGCTGAATAACGAGCTTGAGCAAGTCAATGTTTGGGTTTTGTGTAAAATAACCGTCGGTCAGTGCCGACCATTGTGCCTTATCGGCAGGGGCTCTTTTTGCAAAGCCGTAGCCGGGCAGGTCAACGAGGAAGAGTGTTTTGTCAACGTCGTAAAAGTTGATGGTAATGGTCTTACCGGGAGAGGAGCTGACACGCGCCAAGGACTTGCGGCCGAGCAGGGAATTGATCAGTGAACTTTTGCCCACGTTGGATCTGCCCGAAAAGGCGATCTGCACCATAGCGTCACGGGGGAATTGCTTGGGAAGTCCCGCGCTGATGCGAAGCTCCGTCTTATTGAGATTGAGCGCCATACTGTCGTCTCCTTTCGTAAAAGTGTTTTACAGGCGAACCTGCGGTTGAATGTTAGTGGCAGGAACAAATGCCGAAGCCGCAAGCGCATCGCTCGATTTTTCAATCTCGGTGGGCGCGGTCTTCTTTGCGGGCAGGAGTGCTGCCTGCAATACGTCACTTGCGCGGCGGCAGGGGACGAAGTGCAGATTGTCGCGTGCCATAGCATCGATCTTAGAAAGATCGCGCATGTTTTCTTCGGGAATGAGCACAGTCTTCACGCCCGCACTGTAAGCTGCCATGGTCTTTTCTTTGAGACCGCCAATGGCAAGCACGTTTCCGCGCAAGCTGATCTCGCCCGTCATAGCAACGTCGCGGCGAACGGCTCTGCCCGTCAGTGCACTGATGAGCGCGGTGACCATTGTGACACCTGCAGAGGGACCGTCCTTGGGAATTGCACCCTCGGGGAAGTGGATGTGAATATCCTTGGTTTTGTAGAAGTCGGTGGGAATACCGAATTCCTTGGCAACCGAGCGGACGTAGCTGACGGCGATTTGTGCCGATTCCTTCATAACGTCGCCAAGCGAGCCGGTGGTCTCAATTTTGCCGGTTCCTTCAAGAACGGCAACCTCAACCTTGAGCAGGCTTCCGCCAAGCTCGGTGTAGGCAAGGCCGTTAACGCATCCTACGGAGTCCTCGACGTCAATGGTCTCGGGCAACAGCTTGCGCTCACCGAGATAGGTCTTGACGTCGTCGGCTTTTACCGTAATGCTCTTGCACTTGGTTTCCAGCATCTTTTTGCCGGTTTTGCGGCAAAGCGTTGCAATGGTGCGCTCCAAATTACGCACACCCGCCTCGCGCGTGTAGTAGTCGATGATTTCGATCAGCGCATCCTCGGTGATGCGGAGCATACGGCGACTCATGTCATGGCGTTTCAGTTGCTTGGGAATGA
>JAZRKS010000242.1:0-5532 GCA_045646445.1 Eubacteriales bacterium
CCATCAATTTCATTATATCACAAACAAATCCATTTGTAAATACATTTTTTCGTCGCACCGCAAGGTGCGACATTTTTTTTATCCTTTATATGATACAATGAGAAAAAAGAACAAAAAGAGGAGTGAGGAAATGTTCAAAAAAGGTGGACAAGTCTCGTATGAAGAAAAAGAAGATACTCTCGTTGTGCATATCGGCGGCGAGATCGATCACCACAGTGCCGTAGAGGTGCGCACCGAGGTGGATGCACGCATCATTGCCACGTCTCCCAAGCGCGTACTGTTGGAGCTTTCGGCAGTCGATTTTATGGATAGCTCGGGGCTCGGGCTCATTATGGGGCGCTTTGCCTTGATCAAAAAATATGGCGGTACGCTATCATTGCTTGATCCAAGCCCTGCTGTGATGAAAATGATCAAGCTCGCAGGCATGGATCGCATGGTATCAATTCTGAAAACAAAAGTGAAAGGAATATAAAACAATGAAGAACAACAGAGTCGATTTCAGCGCGGCGGTAGAAAATGAAATGAAACTCATTTTGCCGTCGCTGTCTGTCAATGAAGGAATGGCACGCGCTGCCGTTGCGGCATTTTGCGCGCAACTCAACCCCACGGCGGTGGAGCTTGCCGACATCAAATGCGCCGTTTCCGAGGCGGTCACCAACTGCATTGTGCACGCCTACCGCGAGGAAGTAGGAGAGATCACCATCGAGGTCAAGCTTTGCGAGGGGCGGCTTGTTTGCATCGACATTCGCGACCGCGGCTGCGGCATTGAAAACATCAAGCAAGCACGAGAGCCCTTATTTACCACCGATGCCGAGGGCGAGCGGAGCGGAATGGGCTTTACGGTTATGGAGAGCTTTTGCGACGAGCTCCGTGTCACCAGCCGCAAGGATCGTGGCACCACCGTCACCTTGCTCAAACGGTTACATAAGTAAAGTCTAAGGCTATTTTATTTTAAGCCTTCCCCTTGAGGGGAAGGTGGCAAACGTCGCTACGCGGCGGTTGACGGATGAGGTGACGGATGCGGAGCATCCGTTTAGAACAGAGCAGTTAATGAGGTAAGAAATGGAAACAAGCACACTCTACGAGCGCAATCAGGAGCTTTTACGCCGCGCAAGCGAGGGAGACAGTGATGCAGAGGCGGCACTCGTCGAAGAAAACCTCGGGCTTGTCCGCAAGGTTGCGCGTCGTTTTCTTGATAGAGGAACCGAATATGAGGATCTCGTGCAAATTGGCACCATCGGCATGATCAAAGCCATTCGTTCTTTCTCACAGGAGAGGGGAACGGTCTTCTCCACGTATGCCGTGCCCCTTATCATTGGCGAGATCCGCAGGCATCTGCGCGACGAAGGTCCCATCAAGGTCAGCCGCATTTACAAGCGGCAGGGAATGATGCTGATGTGCGAAAAGAACCGCATTGCCGCCGAGGAGGGGAGAGACGCAGGGATAGCCGAGCTTGCCGCGCGCTGCGGCGTGAGCGTAGAGGAAGCCGCAGTATCGCTCGATGCAATGTCGCCCGTCACCTCGCTTTCGGATTTTGTCTACGGTGAGGATACAGTTACTTATGAGAACGTTATCCCAGATGAGGAAAGCGAGCGCGAAAGCGAACGCATTTGCGATAGAGTCGCGCTCTCGCAATGCATTCACCGTTTGCCCGAGCTATGGCAAAAGATTGTACTGATGCGGTATTTTAGAAATATGACCCAACAAGAGACCGCAACGGCACTTGGATTGACACAGGTCAAAATATCACGCGAGGAGAAAAAATTACTTGCCGCTCTGCGCGAGGAGCTTTCTTAAAATGATTGACAAACCGCCCACCATCTGCTATAATGAAGGTGAGCGGTTTTTCCGCACCTCAAAAAAGGAGTTTCGTCCCGTTGAAAAAAGCAATCCAATTCCTTGCCAAAATCGGCAATACTATATTTACACGCATCCGCAATTTCAAATGGAAAAAATATATTCCGTGGTGCGCACTTTTTCTCGGCATCTGCCTTTTTGGCGGAGCGTGCCTTCTTGCTATCAGCGCCTCAGTGTGCAACAAAACCGCGCCGCGCATCACAACCGCCGAGGCATTAACTGCCGCAGGAGAACACTTCGATGTCATTCTCGTTTTGGGGTGCTCCGTGCGCAAGGATGGGACCCCGAGCCATATGCTTGAGGACCGCGTCAAAACAGGCGTTTCTCTCTATCAGGCAGGTCTTGCCGATACCGTTTTGATGAGCGGTGACCGACACGAGGGCTATGACGAGGTAGGAACAATGAAGGCAGAAGCCCAAAAGCTTGGCGTTCCTGCCGAAAAGATAGAGATAGACCCTGCAGGTTTTTCTACCTACGAGAGCATTGCCAACTTTTTGGAGCAATATAAGGGCAAGCGCGTGCTCATTGTTACACAAAAATATCACCTCTATCGCGCGCTCTACATTGCCGAAAAGCTCGGCATCGATGCATACGGCATAAGTGCCAATTTGCGCACCTACACAAAGCAATTCAAATTTAGTCTGCGCGAGGTTCTTGCGCGTGTAAAGGATGTTGTGTGGGTAGAGTACAAATCTTAAGTTTTACCCCAAAAAATCCGCCGAGCCTTCGGCGGATTTTTTCTATTTTTTACTTTTTTGTGAATTTCCAACCCAAAATCACCAATTTTGAGCCAAAATGTGGTATAATATAAGTGCAGACAATAAAAAAGGAGTTTAGGACTATGCCAAGAAGCTTTCAAAAGGACGAATACGTATTTTACGCATCCGGCGGAATATGTCAGATTCTCGACGTTCAGTTCGCCCCTTTAGAGGGTATGCCTGCCGATAGAGAGTATTACGTAATGCGCTCGATTCACGATAAGAGCGGCCTGATCTACGTTCCCACCGATAACGAAACCATTTTTATGCGCCCACTTCTTGACAAAGAGGGAGCCGAGTTGCTTTTGACAAGCCTTTCGCAAATTGTGCCTATCGTTGCAGAGAATGGAAAGCTTTTGCGTGCCAAATATCTCGAGGCAATGCAAAAGCACGATCCCCACGAGTGGGTTCGCATCATCAAAACTGCCTACAATCGCAAAAATGAATTTCCCGATCGCATCCAACGCCTTTCCGAGGGGGAGCGCGATCTGGTTGCGCGCGCAAAGTGTTTTCTTTACACCGAGCTTTCCCTGGCGCTTGATCTTCACGAAAAAGAAATGGCAGAGAGAATGGAGCAGGCATTGCTCGCATCTCTTTAATCAAACAATAAAAAAGCCGACGGTTTTTGCCGTCGGCTTTTTGTGTTGCAATTATTTCAATACTCTTTTAATGAGACTGCCGGAAGTAGCTACCAACAGGGCAGCGGCAGCGGTTGCTACCAACAGTGCCTTTGCGGAGTAGCTCTTAACGTCGGTGGTTTCAAAGGTATCAATCAGCTCTTTCTCGCTACCGTCGCGGAAGATCTCAATGCGAGTGGTTCGGGTTTGCTTGATATAGGGATTGTAATCCGTTTCCTTCAAGTCATTTACAATGCGATCGATGGTGCTGCAGCAAGCGTCTTTAATCTCTTGGCACTTGCGGGAGAGGATGTCAGCGGTGCATTCTTCGCACTCTTCTGCTGCTTCTTCAACCTCTTCTTCAACAACTACGTCAATTGCATCAGCGGGAACTTCTTCAATAACGATCTCTTCGCCTTCGGCTACAACAGCCTCTTCAATGATGATGTTTTCGTTTTCCATGTTTATTTCCTCCGTTATATTATTGATAGGTTATGCAAATGGTTGGGTGCTTATGCAGCGGGAGCGGTTATTTTCACCGTTACGATAAATCCGCTGCGATTATCGCCCGAAACGGTATAATTGTAATTGCTGGGAACATCCAAGGTAACCACGTCCTGACCTGCGGTCGGTTGGTAATATACCTCATAGGTGTATCCGTCAGCAGCTGCAATTGATAGACGTTTTGCCGAAGAACCGTAACTGTTTTTCAACAGCTCAATATATTCTTCAAAGCACAAACCGTTTTGATACATATACGTTGCGTGAGCCACACCAACGTAGCGCAAACAATGCCTGTAGTCCGAAACGCCGGTAATGCTTTCCTTGCCCTCGGGGTAGCGGATCACAAAACCGAACTTGTAGCAATTTTGATAGATCCAATGGTCAGACTCCAAATTGGAGCGATCACTGTACTGAATGGCTACGCAATAACCGGTGTGGTGATCGGAATATCCTGCTTGAACCGACGAGTTCAGCACCTCTTGATCCTCCAGCGTGCGATATGCCGAAGAGATTGCAAAGGTTGCGGCGTCGTCAAATTCATAATGCTTATAAAGCAGAGCGTTGAGAGCGGCAAGCGCATCGGCTTCCAACTTGTAATCGTTGGAAACGGGACGGTAGATCGTACTTCCGTTCGGCTTGAGTGTCATATTATCGTAAATACGAAGCAGGGACACGCCGGTGGGGAAGGTGTATCTGTTTTCACTGTTTACCAAAAGCAACTGACCGGAGTGGATCTCATCGGCGTTTTTTGTGGTTTGAATGAAAACAACGTCCGTAATGGGAGCGGGAGGCGTTTTATCGTCTCCGCTATCGGGGGCGGGGCGCGCATCGATGATGGCGTTGGCGATCATAAAACCGCCAAGCACCAACAACGAAACAAGAATGAGTGCTACCGTAGCAAACATGGCAAGCAACACAATACGTTGGGTCATGCGACGCTTTGCGCGTACCTTTGTTTGGCTACGGCGAATGGTGTTAAAGCTACGAGGCTGCTGTGTCGCTTTTCCCATGTCGTGTTGCTCCTTTCATGAGATTTTTGGCGAATTAGCCCTCGAGTGCGTCCTTGATAGAGAAGTCCATGCGGCCCTTCTTGTCAAGTCCAACATATTTTACTTTAACAACGTCGCCAAGCTTAAGGACATCCTCAACCTTTTCAATGCGGCGAGGTGCGATCTTGGAGATGTGAACCATGCCTTCCTTACCGGGAGCATATTCAACAAAGCAACCAAATTCCTTAATGCCGGTAACGGTACCGGTGTAAACTGCACCAACAACGGGCTCAAATACGATTGCATCGATATAAGCCTTAGCTGCTTCAGCCTGATCGGCGTTTACAGCTGCAATGCGAATGGTGCCGTCGTCCTCAATATCAATCTTCGCGCCGGTGTCGGCAACGATCTTTTGAATTACGGAGCCGCCCTTACCGATTACTTCGCGAATCTTATCGGGATCGATCTTCATCGTGGTCATCTTGGGAGCATAACGGGAAACCTCTGCACGAGGAGCGGGAATAGCCTTCAGAATTACTTCGTCGATGATATAATCACGACCTGCGTGGGTCATTTCAAATGCCTTCTTAATGATCTCGGGGGTAAGACCGTCAATCTTGAGGTCCATTTGAATGGAGGTGATACCCTTGTGCGTGCCTGCTACCTTGAAGACCATATCGCCGTAGAAGTCCTCAAGACCCTGAATGTCCATCATAACGTCCCAAGAGCCGTCCTCAGCGGTGATCAGACCGCAGGAGATACCTGCAACGGGAGCCTTGATCGGAACACCTGCATCCATCAGTGCCA
>JAZRKS010000243.1:0-1562 GCA_045646445.1 Eubacteriales bacterium
CCTTGAACTAATCCCCGCGATTGCCGAAACGCTCTCGGTTACAATAGACGAGCTTCTCGGCATGCCGCAGATCGAAAAAAAAAAAAGAGCACTTGCAACCTTTGGTGAGCTCCGCCGCGAGTGTATGAAAAAAGAATACGGTGCCGACAAAATCGTAACACTTCTGCGCGATATTCGCCGAAATTATCTCGATAGCGACTACGCTTGGCGTCCGTGGGTTGAAGGAAACGACCGCGCCTTCCGCAACCCGAAAATTATGCCCGAGGTGCGTCTTTTGGCAGAGGCGCATCTTGAACGTTACCCAATGGATGCACACGTGATTGAAACGATGGCAGAGATTGAGGACGAAGAGCATTTGGACGAATTTTTGAAAAAATATACCACGGTTTTTGATTGTTCGGCGCGCACCTTGTTATTTAACCGTTATTTGAGACGCGGAGAAACAGAAAAAATTGAAACCGAACGAAGATTTCAATTGTTTACTGCTTTTGATAATAGTCTCGGTTCCCGTTATTTGTATCACCCAAAAGCAGATCGGGAGACCAAACAAGCAGCACTTGCTTTTATTAAGGATATGCTTTCTCTCATCCGTCGAGATGCAATTGATGAAGAACCTGATATGTGGGTAGCAACCAGGTTGGAATTGGGATTTGATTCTGCTGTTCGCCTGTCTTCCATCGAAAAAACAGATGAGGCGATAGCAAAAACAAAAGAGATGGTTGAATTGCTCGAAAAAACAATGAAAATAACAGATAAGGTTTTACTTCCCACATCCTGCCGTTTTCTTAATGGAATGGAGTGGAGTGCAAGGGAAATTTGGGAGACTGCTCGCAATGATCCCGACGCACCTAAAGAACGTATGATTCAAATAACCACAAGGATGAACGGTATGATGACCGGCTCTTGCGTGCGCCCCGGTGAGCATTTTGCTACGTTACAAAGAAAAGAATTCGACCCCATCCGTAACCATCCCGAATTTCAAAATCTTTGTGAGCGCGTAAAAGCGTTGATTGTAACAAGACCAAAAGAAAATTAGATTTATTCGTAGGGGAGGCGTTTCGCCTCCCGAAAACGAGCGCAAACCTTGAATAAAGGCGTGCGACCTAATGGAAGGCGGCAAGTCGCCACGAGATTGCAAGCAATCTCTTCGCCCCTACGGGATATAATAAAATTATTGTTGGAACTGAATATCCCGACGGTCACGCCAAAGTAAAACAACTTTCTTAGCGCGCGGGGTCTTGGTGGCGCCCACGCGCTCGCGGCAGCAAAAGCGAGGTTTCACCTCGCGCCGACTGTCTATTGGTTTGTTGCAAATTTATTTTGATAACCCATTGTCAGCAAGTTCTTGAAGGGGTGAGGGGGAACTTCTCGAAAGAAGTTCCCCCACATTTTCGCGTCCTCAAAACAAATTTCCCACCGAAAACTGTTCTAACCTTCTCACATCGTCAATGCTGTCTTGCAAAAGGGTGAGGGCGGCGTGGTAGCCGTAAACATCCCCGACCTCGGCGCAGGAGAGGAGCGTTTGGCAATGCTCAGAAAGCTTGTCAACGGTGAGAAAACCG
>JAZRKS010000244.1:0-10837 GCA_045646445.1 Eubacteriales bacterium
AGCTCACAGCAAAAATGAGCAAAACCGTTTTTGAAACCGGCATCCGCTGCCCATTGCGCAGGCGTGTATGCGACGGGTACAGGACGGTAAGGAGGATTTTTTGAAAACCGATATGAAATTGCGCTCCGGCGCAACCATCCCACACCTCTCTGTGGCAGACGCGGAGAGACGCAATTATCTCACCCGTGACGTTCTCAACCGTATGCATCTGATGCCGGTTGGAGACCCCGCCGCCTTCCTTGAAAACGAGGATGGCAGCATTACATACTTTTTCGATCCCGGCCGCGTGGCAGAAGCACCCCCCGAACTTTGGTACGCTCCCACACAAAAGACCGAGACGATGATACTTGAGAGCGGACTTGAAATTGCCCGCATGAGCACAAAGCGTGCGGCCGCTTGCGGTTTTTACACCGTTGAACGTCTTTCGCAAATGAATTACGACGTTATCGAGGAGCCCGTTGCCTATACCTTGCGTAGCGACAAGAGCGTTATTTACTTTTACGATAAGAAAACGGCTATCCGCCGCCCTCTGATGTGTGTTCGTTGCGGCAAGGACGTTCGCTATCGTCGCAAGCTCTGCCAAGCTTGTTTTGCAGAGGATCTTGCTATCCGTCGTGCCGAGGGAGATCTGCACCGCGCTGAGCATTACCACATGAAGCGCGACCGTGTGCTGTTTTTTGACCTTGAGCTCACAGGCGTTTACACGCACGATGAAATTTTGTCTATTTCCATCACCGATGGCAACGGCAAGATTGTAATGGATACCCTTGTAAAGCCCGACCACAAAAAGAAGTGGAAGCAGAGCGAAAAGATTCACGGCATCACCCCCGAAATGGTGGCAGATGCTCCCCACTTGAAGGATCTTATCCCCGAGATCAAGCGCATTTTTGAGGGTGCCGACGTGCTTATTGCATACGGTGTTTCCACCGACTACAGCCACATCAAATACATCTACGAAACCGAGGCAGAACGCGAGGCGTTGCACGAAAAAACGCGTTGCGCATCTATCGAATTCGTGCGTTATCAGTCCGAGCATCATCCCGATCTCGTGCACGCATCCCTGAGTGATGCAATGGCACTGCTGGAGATCGAATGGGACGGCGTTGCACACACGTCCATTGCCGATACCATTGGATGTGCTAAGGTGTGGGAAAAGCTTTTCCCCAACTACTACGAAGATTGAGGTACAGATTATGGATCAATTTTTTGGTTTGGATCACCCCGCAAAGCTTGATAAAGACACCGCTCTTTTGACCACCACCCACGATGACGTGGAGAAAATGATCATCTGCGGCATTCTCGAGGAGGAAGAAATCCCCTTCCTCGTTAAGGACCGCGGTGCGGGTGAAGCGGTGCGCGTCGTTACCGGATATTCGATGTACGGTTGCGATATTTACGTTCCCGCCGCACTTCTCGAAAAGGCAAACGCACTCCTTGACGATTACCGCAACGGTGAGCCCATTTTTGATGAGGACGAGATTGTAGAAGAGGACGACTGAGGCTATGAAAGAAATTTTACTTTGTAAATTGGGCGAGATCGTGCTCAAGGGTGCAAATCGCCGCTATTTTGAAGATACCCTGTGTCGCAACCTGCGCCACCGCGCAAAGCATTTTGGCAGCTTTGAGATCAAAAGTTCCCAAAGCACCATCACCATTACACCTCTTGACGATTTTTGCGATATTGACGGACTGTTCCAAAACATTCAAACGGTGTTCGGCATTGTAGCCATCAGCCGTTGCGCAGTTTGCGAAAAATCGATGGAGGCGATCGAGCGCACCGTAAGAGATTACGTGCCGCAGTTCCTTGTTGGCAAAAAGACCTTTAAGGTAGTTGCCAAGCGTTCGGACAAGCGTTTTGTGCTCGACTCTATGGAGATCGCGCGCGAGGTCGGCGGCTACGTGCTTTCCACCGTTCGCGGCATCAAGGTAGACGTTAAAAACCCCGAAATCGTGGTACAGGTCGAAATTCGCGAGCATAACGCGTTCATTCACGCAGGCCAGTTCAAGGGCGCGGGCGGTATGCCCGTAGGCACGAACGGCAAGGCGTTGCTCCTGCTTTCGGGCGGCATCGATTCTCCCGTAGCGGGCTACATGATTGCAAAGCGCGGTGTGCAAATTGAGGCCGTACACTTTGAATCCTTCCCCTACACCAGCGAAATGGCACGCGAAAAGGTGCTCGAGCTGGCACGCGAGGTTTCGCAATACGCAGGCACGTTTGGTGTGCGTATCGTATCCCTGACAAAAATTCAAGAGCTGCTGGTCAAGAACTGTGAGGAAGATTACTTCACGCTTATCCTACGCCGCTATATGATGGCGATTGCCGACCGCATTGCACACCAAATCGGTTGCGGAGCTTTGATTACGGGCGAGAGCCTCGGTCAGGTAGCATCACAAACCATGCAGGCCATCGGTGTTACCGATCCGATGTCCACGCTCCCCGTGTTCCGTCCCTGCATCGGTATGGACAAAGAGGAGATTGTGCAAATCGCGCGTAAGATTGGCACGTTTGAAACGTCCATTCAGCCCTATGAAGATTGTTGCACCGTATTCACCCCCAAGCATCCGCGCACAAAGCCGGAGCTCCATAAGGTAGAGGAGCAACAAAGAAGATTGGATTTTGACGCCCTTGTGCAAGAGGCACTCGATGGGGCGTACGTTGAATACATCCGTCCCGAATTTTAATCGGCGGAGGAATTTAGGAGAAAGTTATGGAACAAAAATATTACCGTATGACAATTGCAGGCTGTGAGAGAGACCTGCCCCTGTGTCCCCTGAACGACGATATGATGATCGCGGCCTTCGTTATTTTCGGAGATCCCGAGCTCACCACTGCATGCGCTGACGCACTCTTGAAAAAAGCCC
The DNA here is from genome assembly GCA_045646445.1 of Eubacteriales bacterium. GTDB lineage: Bacteria > Bacillota > Clostridia > Oscillospirales > CAG-272 > UMGS1865. The sequence continues at coordinate 2,863 of JAZRKS010000244.1, forward strand.
CCGAATATGATTACCTCATCACTGCGGAAGCAAAGGGCATTCCGCTTGTACATGAAATGGCACGTCTTGCAGGCAACCAACGCTACATGCTCGCGCGCAAGTCTCCCAAGCTCTATATGACCGGTGTAACTGAGGTGAACGTGCGTTCCATCACCACCGACCATCCCCAAAAGCTTTACCTTGATACCGCCGATGCCAATATGATGAAGGGCAAGCGCATCCTCATTGTTGATGACGTTGTATCTCTTGGTGATTCCTTGCACGCTCTTGAGGAGCTTGTAAAGGCAGCAGGTGGCGAAATTTGCGGACGTATGACCATTTTGGCAGAAGGCAACGCTAAAAACCGCGACGATTTGATTTATCTTGATGAGCTTCCGCTGTTTGATAAAAACGGCAACGTGCTCTAATAAAGGAGTGATACTATGGCAGAATTGATGACTGCAAACGACAGACGTACCCACTATTGCGGTACTGTTCGTGAGAGCGATATTGGAAAACAAGTATGCGTTATGGGTTGGGTGCAAAAGCAACGCGACCTTGGCAACCTGATTTTCATTGACCTGCGCGACCGCACGGGTATCGTTCAACTCGCTTTTGACGATAAGAGCGAAAAAGAGATTTTTGATAAGGCGTTCGGCATTCGTGCCGAGTACGTTCTTGCGGCACACGGCGTTGTCCGTCCTCGCGGCGAGGGTGCGGTAAATGCCAACCTGCCCACAGGAGCGGTTGAAATTTTTGTTACCGAGCTCAAAATTCTCTCCGCTGCACAAACCCCTCCCTTTGAGGTCAGTGACAGCAAAAAGGTAAATGACGAGACGGCACTTAAGTACCGTTATCTCGATTTGCGCCGTCCTTCCTTGCAGCGCAACATTATGATGCGCCACCAAATTGCAAAGGTAGCACGCGAATACTACTACGAAAACGGCTTTTTGGAAATCGAAACCCCTATGATGATCAAGTCTACCCCCGAGGGTGCGCGCGACTATCTCGTTCCCAGCCGTATCCACAAGGGCAGCTTCTATGCACTGCCGCAGTCTCCTCAGCTTTACAAGCAGCTGCTGATGCTTTCGGGCTATGACCGCTACATTCAGCTCGCCCGTTGCTTCCGCGATGAGGACCTTCGTGCTGACCGTCAACCCGAATTTACACAAATCGACCTTGAAATGTCCTTTGCAACACAGGAGGACATCATGGCAATGAACGAGGGCTTTATCAAGCGCGTGTTCAAGGAAGTACTGAACGTGGATATTCCCACACCCCTGCCGCGCATCACCTTTGCCGATGCGATCAACCGCTACGGCTCGGATAAGCCCGACACCCGTTTCGGTATGGAAATTCAAGACCTCTCCGAGGTAGTAAAGAACTGTGGCTTTGGCGTATTTACGTCTGCTATTGAGGCAGGCGGCTCTGTTCGCGCAATCGTTGCAAAGAATGCGGCTGCAACCCTTACCCGTAAAGAAATTGACAAGCTCACCGAGCATGCAAGAGGCATTGGTGCCAAGGGCTTGGCATATATCCGTTGGGCAGATGAAGCGCCCAACTGCTCCTTTGCAAAATTCCTCACTCCCGAGGAGCTGCAAGCAATCCTTGAGGCAGGTCAAATGGAGCAAGGCGACGTTATGCTCATCGTAGCCGACAAAAACAAGGTAACTCTCCCCACGCTGGGTGCTTTGCGTAACATTCTTGGCAAAAAGCTCGACCTCATTCCCGAGGGCGCGTTCAACTTCCTGTGGGTAGTTGAGTTCCCGTTCTTCGAGTGGAATGAAGAAACCGACCACTGGGATGCTATGCACCATCCCTTCACAATGCCGCTCCAAGAGTGCCTTGAGTATCTCGAAAGCGATCCCGGCAAGGTTCGCGCCGAGTGCTATGATATGGTACTCAACGGCACCGAGCTGCTCTCCGGTTCTATCCGTATCACCGACTGGCAGCTGCAGGAAAGAATGTTCAAGGTTTTGGGACTTACCCCCGAGGATATTCAAAAGAAATTCGGATTTTTGGTTGACGCATACAAATACGGTGCACCTCCTCACGGTGGCTCCGGTATGGGTCTTGACCGCCTTGCAATGGTTATGTCGGGCGCCGACTCCCTGCGCGACGTTGTTGCCTTCCCGAAGGTACAAAACGCAAGCGAGCTGATGTCGCAATGTCCCACTCCCGTCTCTGCCGCTGACTTGGCAGTTTTGGGCATTGCCGTTACCGAAGAAGAATAAAAAATTGATTTTTACACATACGGTGCGCGTTTTCATAGGATTACGCGCACCGTATCAGCCCAATGATATGGCTGTTTGTGTGTCACGCACCCAAATATTCCTTTTTGTTTAGAGCGCTTTTTGAAAGGAGATGGGGGTGCGGGGGAAGAGGAAAACTTTTTGCAAAAAGTTTTCCTCTTCCCCCGCGTCCTCAACTACATTTATGCCCGAATTATTATCTCCGGCAGGAAATTTTGAAAAATTGAAAGCCGCGATCCTCTACGGAGCGGATGCCGTTTATTGCGCAGGTCAAATGTTTGGCATGCGTGCGGCGGCAGATAACTTTACCGTTGAGGAGCTCTATGAGGCAGCCGCATACGTACACGCACGTGGCAAAAAAATCTATTTGACTGTTAACACCATGCCGCACGTGCAGGAATATCCCGCCCTGCGCCGTTTCTTGGAAGACATCAAGGATGCAGGCATTGACGCGATGATTGTTGCCGACCTTGGCGTTATGGCAACCGTTCGCGAAATTCTGCCTGAAATGGAGATTCACGTCTCCACGCAAACCAGCATCGTTAGCCCCGCGTCCGCAAAGGCGTGGGCGGCTATGGGAGCTACTCGCCTCGTTCTTGCAAGAGAATTGACAATGGACGAAATTCGCGCCATTCGCGCGGAACTTCCCCCCGAAATCGAGCTTGAAGCATTTATTCACGGCTCTATGTGCGTCTCTTATAGCGGGCGTTGCCTGCTTGCCAACGCCTTTAACGGGCGCGACGGCAACCGCGGTACCTGCTCGCAGCCCTGCCGTTGGAATTACTCCATCGTAGAAGAAAAACGCCCCGAGTCTCCATTCCCGATTGAGCAGCAAGAAGGTGTTGGCACGTTCATCATGTCCTCTAAGGATATGTGTATGATTGAGCACATTCCCGAATTGATGGCAAGCGGCATTGCATCCTTCAAAATTGAGGGACGTATGAAGAGCGCATACTATACGGCAGTGGTTACAAACGCATACCGTATGGCGATTGACGAATACGAAAAGGATCCCACGTCCTACCAATTCAACCCGGAATGGCTCGAAGAGCTTGAGAGTGTTTCGCACCGCGAGTACGGCACAGGCTTCTATTTTGACGACCCGATGGTCAATCCTCAGCTCGTTAGCACCTGTGGCTACATCCGCGAAAAGGCATATTTCTCCACCGCTATTGAATACAGTGAAGAAGAGGCGCAAGCAATTGTGGCAACCGGTGTCAAAATGGAGAACGAGAACGGCAAGCTCTGCCGCTTTATTCAGCGCAACAAGGTGTCGGCAGGCGAGGGAGCAGAGATTATTTCGCCCGGCAAAATCGGCCGCGGCTTTGCCGTCTGCGAGCTTTACGCTCCCGACGGCAGTGCGCTCGAATCCACACCGCACCCCTCAATGATTTATTGGTGCCGCGTTCCCTTTGACGTAAGCGAAGGCGACATTATGCGCGCTGCAACCGGTCGCGGTCTTGAGGTGCGCGCAAAGGACCGTCTCAAGGGCGAGTGTTAATTGGAGATACGTATGATCGTTTTTGAACTGCTAAAGGCAATTTTATACGGCATTGTTGAAGGCATTACCGAGTGGTTGCCCATCAGCTCTACGGGGCATTTGATCCTTTTGGAGGATTGGCTACCGTTTGCATTTGTGGGTGATTCCGCCTTTCTCGACGAGTTTTGGGAAATGTTCGGGGTGGTCATTCAGCTCGGGGCTATCCTCGCTGTAGTTGTGCTTTATTGGTCACGCTTGGTTCCTTTTGGAAAAGGGAAGACAAAAGAACAAAAAAACACCACTTGGCGGCTTTGGGGACGTGTGCTCATCGCAAGTCTGCCTGCCGCTTTTGTGGGTATTGTGCTCGATAAGGTTTTGGAAAAAGCCACGGGCAAAGATATTGACGGCTGGTTTTACAATTCGATTGTAGTTGCCTTGGCGCTTATCGTTTACGGCATTGCCTTTATTGTGATTGAAAAGAAAAATGCGCAAAAAACGCCTAACGTCTCGCAAATTGAAGAAATTTCCGTCAAAAACGCACTTGCAATCGGTGCTTTCCAGGCACTCTCTATTATTCCCGGAACCTCGCGTTCAGGCTCTACCATTCTCGGTTCCATGCTCGTTGGTATTTCGCGCACCGCGGCAGCGGAGTTTTCCTTCTTTATGGCAATTCCCGTTATGCTTGGAGCCAGCGGCATCAAGGCACTCGGTTTCCTCTCTTATGTAAGTGAGAGTGGTGTCAGCATTCCCGCAATGGCGTGGGTGGTGCTCCTTGTGGGATGCGCGGTCTCTTTTGCCGTTTCCATGGCGGCAATCCGCTTTTTGATGGATTTTGTCAAAAAGCACAGCTTTGCACCCTTTGGTGTTTATCGCATAGCACTTGGTATTCTTGTTTTGATTCTTGGACTTATCAGAGGTTGATATGAAAGAACGCTTAAAGATCCCGTATCCCGTAATTGTGGAGGGGAGATATGACAAATTGCGCCTTGAAAGTGTCATTGACGCGCACATAATTCCCACCGACGGTTTTGGGGTTTTTAAAAAAGAGGAAAAGGCGTCAATGCTGCGCGTGCTTGCTCAAAAGACGCCCTTGATTCTTTTGACCGACAGCGACGGGGCGGGCAAGCTCATTCGCTCGCACCTAACCTCGGTTTTGCCCAAGGAACGCCTTATTCAGCTATACGTACCGCGTATTTTGGGTAAAGAAAAGCGCAAGAGTGAGGCATCAGCCGAGGGAATACTCGGTGTTGAAGGAATGGAACGCGAGCTTCTTTACGAGCTGTTTGCACCTTATGCCGATGCCGCAGCAGTGGCAAATCGCATGGCGGAAAATCCGCTTTCCAAAACCGATCTTTATGAAGACGGACTTACGGGTAGCGAGGGCAGTAGCGAAAAGCGTGACGCACTTTGTCAGCGCCTCGGTCTCCCTGCGGGAATGACTCCCAATGCGCTCCTCGCGGCTCTGCGCGTGCTTTGCACCTATGAAGAATACTGTGCCTTAGTTGGAAGAATTTGAGGGATTGCTATGAAGAAAGAAATCAAACCGATACAAAGTGATATTTCGGGCATCTACCGCCACTACAAGGGAGGCATGTACCGCGTTATCTGCTTGGCACACCACTCCGAAACGCTTGAGGATATGGTGGTCTACGAGCCGCTCGACGGAGACACCGGATTTTGGGTGCGCCCCGCATCCATGTGGAATGAAACCGTTACCGTTGATGGTGTTGAGAAAAAACGTTTTGAGAAAATTGAAGAATAAAAAAGAAAACACGCCCCGAGAAATCGAATCTCGTGGTGTGTTTTTTTGTTCCGTTTTTTGGCAGGGTGAAGAAAGGATAATTTCCTCAAAAATGCAGAAAATAGCGATATGCTATGCAAGAATGGAGATTTTTATGAAACAAATCAAGCTATACGGCGTCAAGATTGATAACGTAACAATGAATGAGGCGGTGTATCGCGCGCTTCGTGCTACGGGGGAACCTTGCGTGGTATTTACTCCCAACGCCTTAATGCTGGAGCGCGCTCGCAAAGACGCATCTCTTGCAAGGTTAATTAACCGCGCCTCGCTCTCTCTCCCCGATGGGGCAGGCGTTTTGTGGGCAGCACAAAAAACAGGCACCCCTCTTGCCGAGCGCGTGGCAGGCATCGACTTTGGCGCTCAACTTTTGGCGCGTGCCGAGCGTGCGGGCTTGCGCGTCTTTTTGCTTGGCGGTGGCGAGGGGGTTGCCGAGCGCGCCGCCCAAAATTTGCAAAAAAAACACCCCCGTTTGTGCATTTGCGGCACTACGTGGGGGTATTTTGATAGAACGGGCGAGGAGAACACGCGCGTCATTTCCTACGTTCGTGCCTGCCGTCCGCATATTTTGTTTGTTTGCATGGGCTTTCCTGTGCAGGAGCAGTGGGTGACCGAGAATTTGCATCACCTGACTGACATTCGCACCGTTGCCTGCCTTGGCGGCAGTCTTGACGTTTGGGCAGGGGATCTAAGCCGCGCACCTGCGTGGATGTCACGCGCGGGGATGGAATGGCTTTGGCGCATGCTGCGCCAGCCAAAGCGACTCGCGGCACTTCCCGAAATGGTCTCGTTTTTGTGGCACGTGCCGCAAAAAGAGGAAATCAGAGTGCAAAATCCTCTGTGATTTCACTCTCACCAAGCACACGGATGCCCTCGCTTTTGAGAAGCTGTGCCGCAATGCCATCGCCCGGGGTAAGGCCACCATCGAACAGTCCGTTGTGAATTAAGCCGCTCCCACAGGAGGGGCTTTTTTCTTTCAAAATCGCCACCGTGCATGCATTTTCACGGGCAATTTCAAGGGCTTTTTGCGCGCCACGGTTGTAATTTTCGGTTACGTCGCGTCCGTCCTTCATCAAAACGCGCTCGCCGCAAATTTCGGACGGTACGCGCGGTGTGGGAAGTCCGCCCATCACCTCGGGGCAGATGGGAATGAGGTTGTATGTATTCTTCAGCGCAATTACACGCTCGCAGGGCTTGCTTTTGCCGTCATAGCGGCAGGACTCACCAAGCAGGCAGGCGCTCACCAAAATGTTCTTTTTCATCTTTTATCCTTTTATTTTCTTCCAATATTCAGCGGCGGCTTGCTCATTTTTGTTCGCCCCCGGTTGATAGAAAGTTGTGCCGAGCAGATCGTCGGGCAGATACTGTTGCTTGATGTAGTGATTTTCAAAATCGTGCGGATATTTGTAGCCCTTGAACAGGGGGCTTTGCAAATGTCTTGGCACGTCTACGCCTTTTCCTGCTTGCACGGCTGCAGCGGCAGCTTGAACGGCGGTTTCAGCCGAGTTGGATTTGGGTGCGGTTGCCAAGAGAAGTGTGGCATTGGCAAGCGGAATTTGTGCCTCGGGCATTCCGAGCTCCTTTGCCGATTCACAGCAGGAGCGCACAACCGATGCCGCCAAGGGGTAGGCAAGGCCGATATCCTCGGATGCGATCACCTGCAGTCGACGGCAGACCGAAAGAAGCTCGCCTGCCAGCAGCGCCTTCGCAAGATAGAATACAGCTGCATCGGGGTCGGAGCCACGAATGGATTTTTGCAGACAAGAAAGCAGATCGTAGTGCGTATCGTCACAAAAATTGCCAACCGAGGTGTCAAAGCTATCCACGTGCTCGCGCAAAATTTCTTCGTCGGCGGTGTGATAAGCGTTTTCAAACAGTACCACCGCGTGGCGGACGTCACCGCGTGCGGCATGACCGATATAGTCGCAAATTTCATTCGAAATGCACTTATGTGCGCCATTTTCTTCATTTAAGTAGTCAAGTGCGCGCAAAAGCACGGGGCGCATGTCGGCGGCGGTCACTGCCTTGAACTCAAAAAGGGAAGAACGCGAAAGAATTGCATTGTAGACGAAAAAGTGCGGATTTTCGGTTGTGGATGCAATGAGCGTGATGCGACCGTCCTCAATGTATTCAAGCAGGGATTGCTGTTGCTTGCGGTTAAAATATTGAATCTCGTCAAGGTAGAGCAAAACACCGTTTGCGCCAAACAGGTTACCCGTTTCGGCAATGATCTCCTTGACGTCTGCAAGAGATGCGGATGTGGCGTTGAGCTTGTAAAAATTCATGCCCGAGAGCTTTGCAATAATACTGGCGGCAGTGGTCTTGCCCGTGCCGGGAGGGCCGTAAAAGATCATGTTGGTAATACGCCCGCCCGCAAGCATGCGGCGAATGACACCGCGCTCCCCGAACAAATGATCCTGACCGACAATGCCGTCAAGGTCGGTGGGGCGCAAAAGGTCGGCAAGC
>JAZRKS010000245.1:0-9013 GCA_045646445.1 Eubacteriales bacterium
ATAACACACTTTGCTTGTCGAATACAAGTGAAATGAGGCGCGCGCAAAAATAATGGCTAAAAAAAGAAAAAAGGACTTGACTTTTGGCGCCTGATAAGATATAATAGTAAAAGACCAACGGACCATTAGCTCAGTTGGTTAGAGCCACCGGCTCATAACCGGTCGGTCCAAGGTTCGAATCCTTGATGGTCCACCAAGAAAAGAGGGAGATGCGCATGCATCTCCCTCTTTTCTTGGTGGACCATCAAAAGCAACACGAGCGTTTCCTTTGATGCGAAGCCGAGAAACAAGGTTCGCATTCCCACCGCAGAGCAGCGGCCGCTCGCGAGCCGATGGCAAGGCGAGGAATATTGCCCCGCAGGGGCAAAGTCCTTGATGCAATTACTATCTCATAAAACATATTTTCATTTATCTGTTTACTTTTTCCTTCTTATGTGCTATAATGAACTTAACGATTTATCCATTCCAAATTCAGATTTGCTTTGGGAGAAACCAAAATGAAACAACAAGGAAAACTTTTAGCACTTTTGTTAACGCTCTGCATCCTTTTAGGATACGTTCCAACAGTATTTGCCGACGCTCTTCCCGCGGCGATTGATGAAAATTTTGATACCATGGTACGCGGTCAAGAGCCCAATGGTTGGACCGTTGAGCCGATTGGCAGAAACGATGCCGGCGTTAAAGTAGTTGCCGCGCCAAACAAAGCACAAGGAGACAACGCTATGCGTATTGAGGATAATTCAAGCGAATATGCAAACCCCACAGTTGCCACCAAAACATTTGCGGCAACTGCCGACGTGGAGCTCTCTTTTGACTATTATCTTGAAAGTGTAGCAGGTGCTAACGCCTTTGCGCTTTCAAAGGACGGTATTGCCACCAATCAAAAAAGAGTCAATCTCGGTGTTTTTCCAAACGGAGACGACACGGCAACCCTGAAATACTACGATAAGACACAAAAGAAATGGATTGCCACCGCTAAAACGGATATACAAAAAGAGACTTGGTACTCCTTCAAAATCGTTACCAAAGCCGCCGAAAACACAGCGGACGTTTATCTGGACGGAGAAAAGCTCTGCTCGGTTTGGGCGGATGCAAGCATTGCAACGATTGACCGCGTTGTTTTTCACACCAACAATAAGGCAAGCATCAACGACGTCTTTTTAATCGATAACGTCAAGATCATTGGCCCTGCGGTAATGATGGATGCACCGCTTTCTTTCAAGGATGATTTCTCTTCTGCCGATGCGCTCTCTCTTTATCAAACAAGCGGAACTGTAGCGTTGGTAAACGGTGCATTGCAGCTCTCTGCTTCTTCAACTGCAGAGCGCAACGTGGGAATCGTGCACAGTGGCAAATTCGGTTTTTGTGCTACTCTTTCGGCTGTTACCGACCTGCAATTTGCGCTGATGAATGAAGACATGCACGGCATTTATATTGCCGCAAAGGCGGATGGCACACTTTGCTACCGCCGCGACAATCGTTGGATCGAATTTACGGCAACAGATACCGTTCGTGCCAATGAAAAATTGGAGATTGTGATGGATATTCCCCTCGGTCGCAACACCGATTATGCGCGTGTTTATGTGAACGGCACCTACGTTGGCATGGCGATTTACACGAACAAATGTGCTACCGTGACTGCTTTACGCTTTGAAGCCTCCGGCAACGTTACCGTCGATGACGTATGGGCAGATGCCTCGAGTGGCACCTTGCAAATGCCTGAGCGTAGCGAGAGTCAACCTCTGATTTTTGTTCCCGAGGTGATTGCCTCCACCGCTCTTTACCGTCCGCTTGACTATGATCCCACAACAGGTAAGATGAGCGCTGTATTTGACGGTGAGGACGCGTATGCTGACACCAATATGAACAGCGTTGGCGTGGACCTCGGTCAAAAGCAATCTATCAATGCCCTGCGTTTGTATGACAGTGATAATGAGGTGGCATCGCGTGCCAATCACTTTACCCTTTGGCAAAGCGATGACAACCAAAATTGGACAGAAATAAAGGGATTTCACTTCAACCGCATCACCGAGGATGGAAAATGTCAGGTACTGTTTGAGTTCTCGGGTGTTTCGGCAAGATACATCAAAATCAACACAACGAGAACCGAGGAAGCCGGCAGTATTTATTTGACCGACCTCACAACCTGCATTCGTGCCGAGCGTCGCATTGCACGTCAATGGAAAATGGCAGGCACGCCTATGCTGGCAAAAAATGACCTCTCCCCCACCTCAACGCCTATGTCGCAAATCTTTAAGCAAGAACCCGTAACGATTGCAAAGGGGGACAGCGTTGGCATTTGGTTTGGCATTCATTCTCAGGTAGAGGCGATTGAGCTGTGCGGTAACGGTCTTGCCGAGCTTGGAAAAGATGCTTTTGCACTTTATCAAAGCAACGACAACATTACCTACACCAAAGTTGAGAACGTTACTCTCAGTAAAGGCGACGGCACCTTGCGCCTGACCTTTGATAGCATCAAATGCGGTTATCTTAAGTTACACGCGCTATTGGATGTGAATGTTACACTGGCAAGTCTTGCAGATGGCGTATGCGCATATTCCTCACACGAGGTTATGACAGGACATATTATGCAATCAACCGACAGAGGCGCTGACGGTGATTTTTATGTAATGCCCGATGGCACACTTGTTGCATCCTACAACGGCTTTGCCTCCAAGGTTGGAACATCCGGCGGTGGCGATGCCTCTGATTCGTCATTGGATGCCTTTACCTCTGTTGACGGTGGATATACGTGGAGCGAGGGGGAAAGCTTTTTAATCAAAAACCCCAACAGTCTAAACGTGCTCAACCCCACCTACATTTGGTTGGCAGGCGGTGAGCTTGGACTCATCTATATTGAAAAAGAAGCCACCGAGATTGCAAACATTTACATTCGTCGCTCCTCGGATAACGGTATCACTTGGGGAGAGGCACAGCGTATTACCGATGCACCGCAAGGTTATTCCATTCTCTCCAGCGGTCATCGCGTTTTACGTCTTTCTACCGGTCGCATTCTGTTACCCGTCGGTTACTCTGCAACACTCAACGACGTTTATGGCTCGGATCGTGCCATTGGCTACGTTTGGTATTCCGATGATGAGGGACACACCTGGCACCGCTCCCCCGATGCCCTCACGCTCCCCCACGCGGCACTCGAGCCCTCTGTAGCAGAGTTGAAGAACGGAAACATACTGCTTTCCTTGCGCACACGCGCGGAACGTGTTATTTACCAATCGATTTCCACCGACGGTGGATTGACTTGGGCGCAGCCTGTTAAAATTGACATTCAGTCGCCAAGTGCTACCAACACGGTTATGCGCTTGCCTGCAACCGGTGATGTTGCACTATTTTGGAACAACGATTTTTCGGCAAACGGTGCTGACCGACGCCCTCTGACGGTAGTTCTCACCGCGGATGATGGATTGAGTTATCACAATCTGCGCAGCTTGGTAGACTGCGACTATCCCACTCCTTGGCCGAGTGTTGCCTTTTACGGAAGAAGCGTATTTTTGATGCACGGAAACGAAACGCACGTACGTGTGTTTGATATTGCTACGCTTTACTACACCACATCGGGTAAAGTGACCACTGCCGATTTGCCGCGCGCCGCTACCCCCTGTGCTATATTTGACCGAACAAGCGGTTGGCTGACAGGCGTGAGCGAAACGATGCAATATTCGCTTGACGGCGGCATTACTTGGATATTTGCGGGCGGAACAAGCGTATTGCTTGATCTTGACAAGATCACGGCAACAGAAATCCTGATAAAAGACATTGGCAGTGCTGTTACGGCTCCTTCCGAGGTGCAAAGCATTGAACTCCCACAAAAGGAAGACACCCCCGTTCCCCCCGTAGAAACCCCTTCGACTCCGCCTTCCGACTCTACCGAGCAAAACAAAAAACCGACCATTCCTGCAGGCGCGATTGCCGCAATCGTGATCGGTTCTATATTGGTTGCTGGAGCGATTGGCTTTATAAGCTATACTCTGTTCAAAAGAAAAAGAAAATCATAATACACATCGGGAAGATTGATCAATGCCGGTCAATCTTCCCGATTTTGTTATTTTTGAATGGATTTTTCTAAAAATTCGTTAATGTCCCCAAGCAATTTATCGTTGGGGAGATTGACGGTATCGAGGTCGGCTTCATCAAGTACCTTTTGGCGTTCCTCAAGGGGCATCTTTTTGCCGTACTGCTTCAAAAGTTCATTAAAGCGTGCGTTGAGGCGTTCGATTTCTGCTACGCTCTTTTCGTTGCGGAAGATGCTTGTGTGGCCGTCTTGACCCACATCACTCATGGGATAAACGGTAAGGTTGGGATTGGTGATCTCATCCTTGTGTGCCACAATGCCGGTGGTGTCAAAGCGAACGAGGGTATCGTTTGTGCCGTGAACGAGCATGACGGGAATGCCTGCGCGATTGATGCCGTCGGTGGCGGTCAAGGTTGCATATTTGCCGAACAGGAACAGATGTTCAAGATAAGCAAAGGGGCGCAGAAATGCGGTCGCCTTGCCCATGTTGGCACCTGCAAAGCTCATCATCATTTCAATGCCGTCGGAGTAACCGGAAATGCTTGCACATGCCTTTACATCATGGTCAAAGTAAAGTCCTGCCGCAACGGCATATCCACCCCAGCTGTGCCCCATCAGGCATACGGGCAAGTGATTAAGGGTTTCGTCGCCCTCAATGTAGGAAAGTGCGGCGTGCAGATCAAGAGCGGATTGCACCAAACCGGTGGTACCCGTTCCTTCACTCGTGCAAGAGCCCGTGGCATCGTAAGCAAATACACGCCAGCCGGCATCGACCATCCAAAGAATTTCCCGTATATAGCTCTCATGGCCACCGTTGATACCGTGGGCGAACACAAGGAGTCCTTTGCTATTCTCCTCGCCAAAAATATATCCCTGCAGACGATTTTTGCCCGAATAAAAAGAGACGTTTCGGCGCGGGTAAGAATCCTTATAGTGATCGTAGAAATAATCGGCTACGGGATAAGTCGGGTATTCTCCTCTGCCAAAGTTTTTCTTCATGATCAGGTGCGTGGCAACAAGAGACACGATGAACAAGATCAAAAGTGAGGACAAAAGAATTGGAATAAACATTTTTTGACTCCTTTGTATTGGTTTGTGCCTTTATTATATCATTTTCGAGTGAAAAATACAAGGATTATTTTGCTTTTTGATGTGTTCTCCCCTCAAAAAATCGCGCAAGTAAGGTAAGAGTGAAGAAAAAGAGGGATATTCCATCGGCAATTTTGATCATCAGATATGCCGAAAACGCCCACAAAAGCCACAAAAAAAGAAAGGTACAGCCGCGCAGGATCGAGGTCACCTTTTGCGGTGTGGTAAAGGATAGCAGCGCACATTCAAGCATTCTTCCGCCGTCAAAGGTTTGAATGGGCAAAAGGTTCAAAAGCCCCAGCAAAAGCGAGGCGCAGGAAAAGGCAATGGCAAGCTTTGTATGCGACCAAAAAAGTGAGCCGACGAGGGATGCAACAAGGCTGGAAAGCGGCCCTGCCATACACAAAAGCCACTCTTCGCCATAAGAGAGAATGCGCCCCTTGACGTCGATGCGCGCACCGAGGAAATCGAACCGCATTGCACGAATGGGGATTTTGAGAAAGCGCGCCGCCACAAGATGCCCCACCTCGTGAAGTGCCGCCGCCAAAAGACTCATTGCGGCAATACCGCTTTTATCAATGATGAGCAGCCATAAAAGATAAATGACGGCAAGAGGTTGGATCAGCAGGCGTTTTCGTTTCATAATGTTCTTCCTTTTCTCTTTTTTTACAACCTATGTACCCTTTTTCACAGATATGCAAAAAGCACGACCGCCAAAACGGCTGTCGTGCTTTTCTATTTTACAAGAATAATTTTCGGCATTGCTTGCCTCGAAATGCCGCCTCGAGGGTTGGTGTCAGGAGTGAAAAATCTGCCACGAGCGAGTGCGGTTTTTTTTCGGGATCGTCCTGATGCATTGGCACAAAGTAGACGCATTTGCGCGAGAGCATTGTGGCAATGTTTTTCAGGTTTGCGGAAAGTGCATCGTTAGAGGCGAGCGCCAAAATCAGTGGGCGGTCACAGCGCAGGTGCGCCTTTGCCGCCATACAGACCGCCGTATCGGTGATGCCGTTTGCCATTTTTGCCAAGGTATTACCCGTGCAAGGCGATACGATGAGGGCATCGAGTGAGATTTTCGGTCCGAGTGGCTCTGCCTCGGGAATGGTGTGTATGATGGGACGACCGCAAATGGTTTCAAGTTCCCTTTGCAAATTTTGTGCCGTTCCAAAGCGTGTATCGGTACTGTAAACGGTCTCGCTGACGATGGGTTGTACCTCGTAGCCGGCCGCAATTAAATTTTTGAGTTCTATCAGTGATTGCGCGTGCGTACAAAACGAGCCGCACAAAGCATATCCTAGCATAGTGTTTACCCGTTTCCTCTCTCAAAAAGTCAAGAACGCCAAGAGGCGTTCGATAAAATCGAATGAGCCGTTTCACCAAGGATAATGCCCGCACTTTCGGGCGCGCATTTACCGGGGAGTGCGGTTGCCCAAATAGATTTAATACCCAATTTCCCTGCTGCCGCCATATCCACACCGCCGGGGGCGGATGCGAGGTCGATAATTAGGCAATCTTTGGAAAGGTCTTGCAAAACCGAACATCCGAAAAGGCGAGTTGGAACGGTGTTGAAGATGACGCGCGTGCTCTTATCAAACGTAAGATTACCATCTTGCAAAATCTGCTTGGTAGAGTGCCCCATCAGCTCGGCACGTGTGCAAACAACAGAACGGCGCGCATAAACGGTGACATCTGCGCCCAATAATTTGAGCTTTGCAGAAAGAACTTCCCCAATTCTGCCATAACCGATAACGGCAACTTTTGTGCCGTCAAGCACCACGGGCAGCTCGCGCATAGCAATTTCAATCGCGCCCTCGGCTGTGGGGAGTGCGTTTTTGAGCTGCAAAATTTCCTCGTCAAAGTAGTCGATCCAAGGGATGTTCTCGCGGTCTGCGCGCCCTCGCAAGCCTTCACCAAAGCGACCAACCAGCCACACCTTATTGGGAGCGGCACAAAAAAGTGTTTCCATCCGTAGCTTTTCTCCCTCTTTGAGCAGAGGTGTAGACAGATGTGTGCCGTCAAGTGAGGTTGGGAGTGGGAGCATCAGTGCGTCAACGTCCGAGAGCCACGCACGTGCGGTCTTGGCAAAAGCGGTGGCATCATCGCCCTCGCATCTGCCCCACTCGCGCACCTCGTAGCCACGGCGTACAAGCTCGCGCGCGGCAAAATCCATTCTTTGATCCCCACCCAAAACGGCAACTACACACCTTTGCATTTTCTGCCCCCCGACTTCATTCGATACATTGTTAGTATATGAAAAAAGCCCTGTTTCGACACAGAAACAGGACCTATTTCACAAAAAAGGTGATGGGTTCGCCAACGAGAACGATATTTTGGAAAATGGATGCATTCTCAACAAAACGAAGCAGCTTTTCCGCGGTCACATAGACCGCCTCGTGCTCTCGCCACAGGTGCGGAACAGCGGTGCTTTCGGAGTTGGAAAAGCCCGTGTCGCCCACGATAACGTACTTGGCGGCATCAAGCATTTCGTGCATTTCGTCAGCGAGCGGTGACTGCGGAACCGAACCGTTGATGTAGGTAAAGACTTCCCCGTTTACCTCGATGCTGAAGAGGAGCGCATCATGTCGCTCGTGTGGCATAGCGGTATGGTCAAATGCAAGAACGTTCAAATTATCGATGGCAAGATCGTCAGCTCCGAATACCACGCGAATGCCGTGGCGCTCTGCCTCTGCCGTTAGCTGATTGGCGATGGCGCGTTCTTCATCATTGATGGGGTGCGGCAAATGTAAGGTTTTGACACGTATGCGCCGCGCCATAGATGCGATAAAATAAGTATCACGGTTGTGATAGTGGGTTAATATCAGGTCATCAAGCTCGGTGCAACGCAATTCGGTGGCAATGTCCACAATTTGCATGCCTCCCGTTGCCGTACCGTCGGCAAAATCTACGGCAACGCTTTTTCCGTTTTCGGTAAAAAGGAGCAGGTCTCCGCCGCTTGAATGGACAAAGGAAAAGGATATTCCTCGGTTGGGCAAGTAGGTGACACAAAGAGAAGTCAAGACCGTGACAAAAGCGAGTGCAAGCGGCATAATGAGCCATTTTTTAACATTTTTAAGCTTTGCCACGGCAATGAAAACAAGTGCCAACAAGGCCAAAAGTGCCGCCATTTGTGAGAAAACATCGTTCAGTGGTAACAGTATTCCCTCAATGCCCGAGAACCATTCGGCAACGGTGAGCATTCCCTTGCCCACAAGGGCGGTTAAAAATCCAATTTGCGGAATGACAAGTGTGATTGCCGACAAAACGAGCAAAAGCGTTGTGGGAACAGAAAGAACTATGGTTGCAGGAACGGAGCCGAGCGAGACCTCACCAAAGAAACGCGCTTGCAGATACAGGAGCGCAAGGTTTGCCGCAAGGCCGACAACCACGGCAGTGATGACGCCTGAAAGTGCTTTGATAATTTTGGGTGAAATTGTCAGTTTGGTATAAAGAAGCTCTTGCACGCTATCAAATGCGGGCAAAAAGATTAGAATCGACGCGGCAGCAACAAAGGAGAGCCAAAGTCCAATATCAAGAACAGCATTGGGCGAAATGAGGAGCAAAATAGCGAGAACTACGCTCACAGAGGTTAAAGGATCGTAATCGGTCTTCCAATAGTAGCCAAGTGTCAAAACGCCAAGCATCAGCACGGCGCGTGCGGTTGAGGGCGATGCGCCCGTAAAGAAGAGATAGCAAAAAGCGATGAGAAAAACAGTGATGGCACGGATGCGCTTTGGGCATGCAAGAGCACGCAAAAAGATTTCAAGCGCTGCTATCAAAATAGAAACGTGCAAGCCGCTGAGTGCCAACAAGTGCGAAATACCTGCACGGCGGAAATGCAAGGACGTATCGCCCGAAAGATGGTCGCGCGTGCCAAGCAGGAGTGCCGAGGCGAGC
>JAZRKS010000246.1:0-3038 GCA_045646445.1 Eubacteriales bacterium
CATCCATGATGAGTGCTGTAATTTTTTCGATAAATCCCATTCGGGAATAATTATCTCTTGGAGAACTGAGGTGCACGACGTGCAGCTTTGAGACCGTACTTCTTTCTTTCCTTCATACGAGGATCGCGAGTAAGGAAGCCTGCTGCCTTGAGTGCGGGTCTGTACTCTGCGTCTGCAGCAACGAGAGCACGAGCGAGACCGTGGCGAATTGCGCCTGCTTGGCCGGAGATACCGCCGCCGTTAACGGTTGCGATAATGTCGAACTTACCTTCGGTGCCGGTTACGCCAAAGGGTTGGTTAACGATGAGCTTCAGGGTCTCGAGACCGAAGTAATCGTCGATGTCACGCTTGTTGATGGTGATGACGCCGGTGCCGGGAACGATGCGAACGCGAGCAACGGACTTCTTTCTTCTGCCGGTTCCGTAGAAATAGGGCTTAGCACTTGTATACATTAGTTATGTCCTTCCTTTCTCTCAATCAAAACTCATAAGACTCGGGCTTTTGTGCCTCGTGCTTGTGAGCCTCGCCGGCGTAAACCTTGAGACGAGTGAATGCCTTTGCACCCAAGGTGTTCTTGGGAAGCATGCCCTTAATAGCGAGCTCCATTGCTCTCTCGGGCTTGGTTGCCATCATGGTCTTAGCTTGAACAGCCTTCATGCCGCCAATGTAACCGGAGTGATGGTAGTAGTACTTTTGTTCCATCTTCTTACCGGTAAGAACAGCCTTATCAGCGTTGATAACGATAACGAAGTTGCCGCAGTCCACGTGAGGGGTGAACTCAGGAGCGTTTTTGCCGCGCAGAAGGTCTGCAGCTGCAACAGCGGTCTTACCCATGGGCTTGCCTGCTGCGTCCAGAATGTACCACTTGCGAACTACATTTTCTTTCTTTTGCATAAATGTAGACATTGTAGGTTTCCTCCAACAAAATTAATAGAAATTTTTTCATGCTCGCATATTATAACATAAAGAAAGGTGCTTGTCAACCCCTTTTTGAAAACTTTTTTTAATTTTTTAATTTAGCATTATGCAACCTCGTTTTTTCTCGTTTTTTCTCGCTTTTTCATATCATTTGCTCGTGTGCCATAAATAAAAATTTTTTTGCGATTTTTGTGAAAAATGACAAAAAAAGAAGAATAACGGCATTTTGACCGCTATTCTTTCTTTCATTATATATTAGCCGTTGGTTTCGGTTGCCTCTTTGAGAACCTTGAGCTCCTCAAGGAAGGAGTCGATATCCTTGAACTCGCGATAGACCGATGCAAAGCGCACGTAAGCAACCTCGTCGCGCTCGCGCAGCTTGCGCATAACGATCTCGCCGAGCTCGGTAGAGGTGATCTCCTGACGCAGGGTGTTTTGCAGCTCTGCTTCGATCTCGTTGACAAGAAGAACCGCATCAACGGGGCGCTTTTCTGTTGCCTTGAGAACGCCTGCCAAGAGCTTTTGCTTATCAAACAGCTCCTTGGAGCCGCTCTTTTTAATCACAAAAATTTGCAGCATTTCAAGCATTTCAAAGGTGGTGAAGCGCTTTTGGCACTCCAAGCACTCACGGCGACGGCGAATGCTGTTGCCCTCAACGGTGGGGCGAGAATCGATTACCTTGCTTTCCGGAAAACCACAACCCGGACATTTCATAACTTTGTTCCTATGCGCCCAACGGCTCGGGCGCTCCTTTTTTCCAAAATTCACTATTTAGTATAGCACACTTTTTTGGATATGTAAAGAGTTTTTGAATAATTTTTATATATTTTATATATAATATAACTCTTGCATTACGTCGTCAAGCGCACAGGGCGTAACGTACCCCTCGCGAATGCGCCGATAATCCCCAAGCGCACGCACAAGATCGCTCCCCACCTCCCTCTCGACAGTCTCCTCGCCGAGCGAGATGCTGATAAAATAACGGTTCATTCCCTCGTTGGGGAGTACCGAAAAAAGATAGGTCAGCTGCATGCCTCCAAAATAGACGTGATCGTGACAAAGAACGATCGTTTTGTTGCGAGTTGGTTTTTCCATTGTATTTCCCTCATCTTTCATAAGTTGCGGCGCAAAGATTGCCTATCATTATTATAGCAGAACGCAATTTTGGCAAATCTTAACGAATGTGGCAGCTTTTTGTCAAACCTGCACATCTTTTTGGCGCTTTGTTGCCGTCATTGCCCACCGCCTATTTATAAATATGAAGAAATAACTGCATGGCATGCCAAAATATTCATAAAAAATTTTGTGCGGTGCATATTCTCTGCCAAAATATGCAAGACTTCCCTCCCAAGGCAAACATTTTGCATGGATTTTGGTGCGTTTTTGTGGTATGATGATAACAGAAGAAAAATATGCAAAAGGAATGCCTATGCACCAAAGGAGTTGCTATGAAATTTTTAAACGTTCGGCCATTGGGAAAATACTCCCGAATGATTTTACATATCGAATTGCCAATCAGCTTGGGAGCCGCGCTCTTGTTTTTGTTTTCTTATCTTTCAAAGCGCGCCACAGCCCCCGTTCTTGCGGCAACCGAATATGCTCCGCTTGTAGCATATTTGCTCACGCCGCTGATGATTACGGCATTTAGTGTGCTGTTGATTGAGAGATTAGAGCAGGAAAAAGATCAAAAATGAGAGATTTTGCAATTCGAGCCGATCAAAAACACGCGAAAAAGCAAAAAAGTTGCTAAAAAAGAAACTTTTTTTGAAAAAAGGTATTGACAAGCCAATATTTCTGTGATATAATATTCAAGTCCGCGGCGGGATAGCTCAGTTGGCTAGAGCAACCGGTTCATACCCGGTAGGTCATGGGTTCAAATCCAATTCCCGCTACCAACGGCCCGTTGGTCAAGCGGTCAAGACACCGCCCTTTCACGGCGGTAACGGGGGTTCGATTCCCCCACGGGTCACCAAAAAGAAAACCATCCATCCGGATGGTTTTTCTTTTTTTGTATTCATTACTACGTATGGGGGGGGGGATCGAACCCTGAGAGGGCTTTTGGCGCAGCAAAAGCTGCCCGATGGCAGGTTTTGCACACAAAAGGTGCGCAGTTTTGCGGG
>JAZRKS010000247.1:0-6837 GCA_045646445.1 Eubacteriales bacterium
GTGCACTTGATCACGCGATCCTTTTCCATATATACGTAGCCACGATCGCCGTGCACCTCGAAGATGACGGGGGAGCAGCAGGACACAAAGCCTGTTTCGTTGACCGCGATCGCGCCATTTTCAAAGGTCATGACCGTCACCGCGTTGTCCTCCACGCCGTCGGTGTTCTTTTGTGCAGCACCGGGGTTTTGGTTGCAAAGCGTAAAGGCGGACTTTGCCGTGATCGGCTCGCCCAAGATCCAATGCGTAAGGTACATGCCGTGTGCGCCAAGGTCAATCATCGCACCACCGCCGCACTCTTCGCGGTTGTAAAAGTGCGCAGGCAGCCAGTCGCCGCTGCTGCCCGAATGGCAGTTGCGGAAGCGCACGTAGTTGATCTTTCCAAGCTCGCCGCTATCGACCACTTCCTTAACGGCAAGGCGAGAGCCGAGATATTTTTGGAACAGAGAAATGGTAAGCATAACGCCGTTTGCTTCAACCGCTTCTTTTACGCGCGCGGCTTCTTCATCGGTCAGCGTGAGTACCTTTTCGGTAAAGATGTGCTTTTTGGCATTTGCAATGCGAACAATATCCTCGGCGTGATCGCAGGATGCCGAACAAACGATAACGCCATCGGCATCACTTGCAAGCAGCTCCTCGGGGGTTGCAAAGCGATAAAGTCCAAATTCCTTGGCGTATTCTGCCGCCAAGTCATCGTTTTTTTCATAAAAGCCGATCACCTCGCCGTGGGCTTGTGCATGGCGAGTGTATTCGGGGGCGTGGACGTGCCAAACGCCAAATACCGCTATCTTCATGCGAAGTATACCGGCTTTCCGGTCTTGGAGGACTCGTAAATTGCCTCAAGGATTTCGGAAACAACCAATGCCTGCTTAGGCATTACAACGGGATCGGTATCCTCGATGATGGAGCGGATCCAGCTGTTGGCTTCTACGTCGATGGCATTTGCAGATGCACCGCTGTAGAAGGCTACGCCGCCGGCGTTGGTGTCAACCTTGGTTTCGGTTTGACGGTCGAATTCGATCTTGTTGATCTTGAGGACGTTGTTCTTGATTTGCAGACCCTCTTTGCTGCCGCAAAGGGTGCAGCTGCCCTCTTCGATGGGCTCGGAGGTGTTGAGTGCCCAGCTGGTTTCCAGCATAATGGTAGCGCCGTTCTTCATGCGAATGAATGCACAAGCTGCCTCCTCAAGAGGAGTGGTGCTAACGCCGTTGTCACCCCAAATGTTGCCTGCCTCGGGATGCTCGAGCTTTTTGTGGGTCTTACCAACAACCATTTCGGGCTCGTAGTTGTTCATCAGGTAGAGGGTGAGGTCAAGGGAGTGGGTCGCAATGTCGATGATGGGACCGCCACCTTGTGCCTCGGCATCAAGGAATACACCCCAGTTGGGAGTGCCGCGACGACGGATAGCATAGCAGTTTGCATAGTAGATTTCGCCAAGCGCACCGGAATCAATGTACTGCTTTGCATAAACGCTTTGGGGCTTTTGGCGGTGCTGATAACCAATGGTCAGCTTTTTGCCGGTAGCCACTGCAGCTTCGTACATTCTACGAGCGTCAGCCGCAGTCTTTGCCATGGGCTTTTCGCACATAACGTGCTTGCCTGCATAAAGCGCATCAACGGTGATTTGTGCGTGCTCGCGGTTGGGAGTGAGAACGTGAACGACCTCGATCTCTTCATCCTTGAGCAGTTCCTTATAATCTACATAAACCTTTGCATCGGGTGTGCCGTATTTGGTGCGTGCCTTTTCGGCTCTTTCGGGAATGAGGTCACAAAATGCAACCATTTTTACATTGGGAATGCGAGAGAGTGCGGGCATGTGCTTGCCGTTTGCAATACCGCCGCAGCCGATAATACCGATTTTTACGATTCTGTCCATTGTTTTTTTCTCCTTTTTTGTTCTATTTTAAGATAATGCCATCTCGTTTTGCGGCATTTTGAAATTTTTTTGCTTTTTTCTGATTTTATTATAGACTTTTTGAAAAAATAATGCTATAATAGAATTGCCAAAAAATATAACAAATTTGTCCTATGAGGAAAACAGACTATGAATATAAACAACATTCAAGTGGAATTGCCAAAGATTGTTGGCGACGGAACAGAGTTCTTTTTGCAAGCCACACCGCCCGTTTGTGTTGCCTGTGCAGCACACGTGCACAAGGCCGTGGAGCTGTTATACGTAAAAAGCGGCTCCTTTATCGTCCTTCTTGACGGTGTGGAGTATGCCATTGAGCAAGGCGATCTCGTACTGTTTTGCTCCAATGCCATTCATCACGTTTTCACAAAAAATTTGCCCGAGAACGAATATTACGTCATTAAAATTTCCCCCACCTTCTTTCTGCAATTTTCCACCGAGGAAGAGGGTGCCGAATACGTTATGCGCTTTGCCATCAACCGCAAGGGAAACAAAAGCATTTGGACGCGACAGGAGCTTGAAGGCACTCCTCTGCTCTCGGCGCTTCAATCTTTAATTGACGAACACGAGGGGCACAAATATGCATCGCAGGTGGCAACAAAGCTCAAAATTATGGAGATTTTGGTTGAGATTTTGCGCAGCGACTCCTCCGCCGTGGAAAGAGCACCGCACACCCAAGCTGCCGCCCTCATTTACAACACCATGGTCTATGTGCGCAATCACTTTGCCGAGGATATGGACGAGCGAGAGCTGGCGCACAGCCTTGGTATGAGCTACAGTTATTTTTCGCGTAGCTTTAAGCGTGTTACGGGTATGACGTTTAAGCAATATCTCAACCGTACGCGCGTCAATCAAGCAGAAAAAATGCTTTGCCGCGGCTCCTCGTCGGTCAGCGAGATTGCCACAAAATGCGGCTACAACAGCATCTCTTATTTTATCAGCGTTTATAAAAGTATCACAGGCAAAACGCCCTACCAAAGCCTGCAACAAACCGCAGGGCGACAAAAAACGTAATAAAAAAACACACCGTTGCCGCTGCAACGGTGTGTTTTTTTGTTCAGCAATTAACCAATGTAGGTGTGCTTGGTAACCCACTTTTCCCAAGCGATGGGAAGGTAGAAGGAATAAATTCCAAGTGTAACAACAGTCAACAGAATCCACAACAAGCCACGGCCAAGCAGTTGGAAGCCGTTGCCGTCAAAAGCAAGTCTGTAACCGTTGATGTAGGTGTTTCTCTTTTGCCACTTCAGCATTCTGCAAACGCAGAAAGGAGTTGCAAGACCCAATGTGATGGAGCACAAGAAGGTGAAGAGCAAGCATCTACCAATATACCCCCAAAAACGACCTGTAAATCTCGACATACCCAAAATCCCCTTTCAAAATAGTGAACGCTCTCGCGAACACTTTAATTGTATCATACGCCTTATGGGTTGTCAAGAGTTTAGCGGCAATTTTTGTTATTTTGCTTCAATACTTTTGTTGTAATCCTCGCACAAAAGGTTCATTGCCGTGCAAAGCTTGTGGAAGTAGATGTAAGGGCCGACTAGGAAGAAGGATCCCAAGAAATACCAAGCCCAAAAATCGCCCATGTTAAAATCATACGCAATGCCGCGCTCCGTTAAAGCCTCTTCTACCCGTTTTGCCAATTCGTGTTGCCAAAAAACCATAACGATGGCGAACGTAAAGTAAGCAATAAAATATGCCGCGCCGTAGTTCATCAGCTTTTGGCGCCCTCGGGAGGGCAAAATTTTTTCAAGCTCGTAAGGGAGGGGTGAAAAGAAATAAATACTGTAAATGCCGAGCGTCAGAAAGCTAAAGAGCATCAGCTTCCACATTTTGCGGTCGGTTTTGAGCTTGGGAGGCTTGTACTCCACTCTTTCCTCATCATAGGGGTAACGGTAAGCCATATCATTCTCCTTTTGGTTGTTTTTGTCGGCTTCGAAAGCCTCTATCCTTATAAACGCAAAACAGCGTGCACATATCACTCAAATATCAAAAAAATTATAAAAAGTTATGCCAGCAAGCACTTTCCTTCCCAATTGGGGTCGGGATCGATACCCGCAAGTGCCGCAACGGTAGGCGCAATATCCATAATGCTGACCTTGTCAAGGTTGCCGATCAGCTCACGCTCCGCCCCCGCAAAAATGAGCGGAATGGTCATATCCTCGGGACAGTCGGTTCCGTGGGTGTGATCGTGACCGCCGTGGTCGGCAGTAATGATCACGGCGTAATCCTTGGGGATCGCCGCCATAATGCGTGCAATATTCTCCCAACTGTTTTCAAGAGATTGCATATATTCCTCACCCATCCAGCCGTGTGCGTGTCCTGCCTCGTCGGGATACCCGAGATAAAGAAAAGTGAGCTCGGGGTCGGTTTGTTGAATGTATCCGATGGCGGCATCGGTCAGGCGGTCATTGGCTTTGTCGTAGCCTACGTTCGCGCCTTTGATCAGCAAGGAATAATCCAACGATGCCGGATAGCAAAGGTCGCGCAGCTGACCCCAACTGTAAAAGGAGGCAACCTTCTTTTTCTTGATGGCAAGAACATCAAAGAGCCCCAAAAGAAGCTTTTGCGGAGGCACATAAGTGTTCCCCTTGGTGCCGTGGCGTTCGGGAGACATGCTAAAAAAGAGCGACATATGGCAAGCAAGCGTAACCGACGGCATAACCGTTTGCGCGTTTAACGTGTAAACGGAGTTTGCCATTACCCTTTCTGCCGCCTTGCAATTTGCAAGTGCATCGGGGCGCATACCGTCAACCAAAATCAACAAAGTTTTCATATTCGTTCCTCCCAAAGTTATGCTTCGGTGTCTGTGCGATAAACGACCTTGCCGTCTACAACCGTCATATATGCGGTGGTGCCGATCTCTATGAGCGGGTCGCCGTTCCAAATAACAACGTCGCCGTCCTTGCCGACCTCCAAGCTGCCTACGCGGTCACCGATTCCCGTTTGCATTGCAGGGTTGATCGTGATCGCGCGCCAAGCCTCCTCGTAAGGCAGTCCCGCACTCATGGCAAAGCCTGCACACATTGGCAAATACTCAAGAGGAGTAACGGGGGCGTCGGTAATGATACTGATAGGCACACCTGCTTTGTGAAGTGCGGCGGGCGTGGTGAATTCCTTGTTTGCCAACTCGATCTTGCTCTTGCTGCCAAAGGAAGGGCCGACGAATGCGGGATATCCCTCTTTTGCAAGCTCGTCGGCAATAAGGGCGCCGTCGGTGCAGTGATCGAGCGTGAGCTTGACGTCAAATTCTTTTGCAATGCGAATAGATGTAAAAATATCGTCCGCGCGGTGTGCATGCGCCTTAAGAGGGATCTCCTTTTTGATAACGGGGATCATTGCCTCAAGCTTCATATCAAAATTCGGCTCTTTGCCGGCTTCCTTTGCTTCCACGTAATTACGGGATTTCATCAACAGCTCGCGCAGCATAGCGGCGGTTGCCATACGGGTAACGGGTGCCTTGCCACCCATTTGACCGAACGCACCCTTAGGGTTTTCGCCAAACGCACATTTCATGGCAACGGGATTTTTGATGATCATATCGTCAACGCGCTTGCCAACCAGCTTGATAGCCGCAAAGGTTCCGCCAACCACGTTTGCACTGCCGGGGCCGGTGCAAGCCGAGGTAACCCGGTGCTTGATGGCAAGACCAAAGGTTTCGTCGATGGGGTTGATGCCGTCGATGGCGCGCATGTGGGGGGTGATGGGGTCGGAGCGTTCGTTGTAGTCCATGCCCTCCCAGCGCATAGCCGAGTTGTGCACACCGATATGGCAGTGCGCCTCAACGCAGCCCGGGGTGACAAGTCGTCCACACGCGTCGATCACAGTCATATCCTCGCTCGCATCGAGGATCTCGCCTACCGATAGAATTTTGCCGTCCTCTCCAATGAGAACGCAGCCGTTTTCCAGATCGGGAGATGCCATAGTTTTGATTTTTCCGTTTTTGATCAATAACATTTTTGTTGCCGCCTTTCAAAAAAATTGCAGTTTCCATCCTTATTTTATCACATCCCGCATCCCCCGTCAAGTAAAAATATGTGTCTTTTCTCTCCCACTTTTACAGATTTAGGTGATTTTATATAATGAAAAACCGATTTTATACATTTTATTAATAAAAAATATCCAAAAACCCCTTTACAAAATCCAAAAAAGGTGTTATACTTATACTTGCCGAATAAATCCTTAAGAAGTAATATTCGGAAAATATTACATTCATTTTATCTGGAGGGTGAAAAATGAAAAGAATTCTCAAATTACTCGTTTTCGCAACTCTGACGGCTCTCATCCTGTTGGCGATGGTATCCTGTGATCTTCTCACAGAAGAAATCCCCGACTTCAGCGAATGGGGTCCCGGCGGACAAGAAGACACCGTTGAACACAAGCACGTTGTTATTATCGACAAGGCTGTTGCTCCCACCTGTACCTCCTTTGGTCTTACAAAAGGTAAGCACTGCTACACTTGTGACGAAGTTCTCGTAGCACAAGAGACCATTCTGCCTCTTGCTCACACAGTAGTTGCTGATGCTGCTGTTGCTCCCACCTGCTCCACCTCCGGTCTTACCGAAGGCGCGCACTGCTCCGTTTGTAACACAGTTATTGTTGAACAACAAAAGATTGCAATGCTGGGTCACGACATGGTTGTTGACGCTCCTCAAGAGCCCGATTGTGTTACCCCCGGTTGCACCGAAGGCGTACACTGCGCTACCTGCGGCAAGATTTTTGTAGCTCAACAAGAAATTGAAGCTACCGGCCACCAACACATCGTTGTTATTGAAGAGATCGCTGCTACCTGCACCACCGCAGGCGTTTCCGCAGGTAAGTACTGCGCTGATTGCGGCAAGGTTCTCGAAGCTCCCGCTCCCGTTTCCGCTCTCGGTCACAAGAACGATCCTGATGCAGCTGTAAGTCGGAGGCCAAGCGGT
>JAZRKS010000248.1:0-5229 GCA_045646445.1 Eubacteriales bacterium
GACATGGCTACGATCCGACTTGAATACTAAAAAGACGTATATGCTCCAAAGGAACATATACGTATTTTTGGCACCCGCAACGGGAATCGAACCCATAACTACCCCTTAGGAGGGGGCTATTATATCCATTTAACTATGCAGGCTTCTTAATTTATTGCAAAAAGCAAAAGGGAAGTTTTACGCATTCATTATAGCATTTTTTTCTCTAAAATGCAAGTCTTTTTTTGCAAGTCGAAGTCACTTTTTAATAAACGATATAACCAAAACAAGCGCCTACGAATTGTGCAAAATAACCAAATTTCAAAAATATTCAAAAAAAGGTTGCAAACATGCAAAAAATATGTTATTATATATATGTATAAAAGGGGAAATATATCCCTATTAAATTGTTATGAAAGATGTGGAGGGTTTCACAATGGCAGAAATTTCTGTTCAATTCAAAAGCAAAATTAATGGTTATGACAAAGTAGAAGTTAAAGAGTGCATTAAGAATATGGAAGCTGATCTTCAAAAGAAGTCCTTTGAGCTTGCTAATGCAGAGCAAAAGGTTGAAGAGCTTGAGGCAAGACTGACCAAGCTGATCGGCACCGATTCTTCCATCGAAGAAAAGCTCGAGCTGTACGATAAGCTCATGAAGAAGATGGATGGCGATTACACCAATCTTTTGACTCCCGCTATCGCTAAGGCTAAGGCTATCGAAGAGCAAGCTGAAAAGGATTATGCTACTCGTATGGACCAAGCTCGCCATGCAGCAGAAGGCATCTACACCGAGACTGCAGAGCGCATCACCGGTGCTGTTGAAGGCGCTGTTAACAACAACATGGATAGAATCTACAACCTGTTGGACGAGTTCCTCTATGCTAGAACTCTCCCCGGTCGCGTAAATGCTTTCATCAACAACTGCAAGGCAACCGCTGCAAAGGTAAAAGAGATTCCCGCAAAGGTTAAGACCGCTATCGTTGAGAAGATCGCTAACTGCAAGGAGTGCCCCCGCAACACTGTTGCTGAGTAATTTTAGCAATTACAAAAGAGGGAAGTAAGCGAATCTATGAATATAGGTGAACGTATTCGCGAGTTGCGTATCTCCAAGCTTATGACGCAGGCAGATCTTGCCGGAGACCGCATCACAAGAAATATGTTGAGCTGTATCGAAAACGGTTCCGCCAATCCTTCGCTCTCAACCATCATTTACATAGCAGGTCGTCTTGGTGTTCCTGCAGGCTTTTTGCTTGCCGAACAAGGAGACGAAATGGCTTACCGTAAAATGAGCAACCTTTCCAACATCAAAAAAGCCTATACAACCGGAGATGTGCAAAGCTGTAGAAGCCTATGCCTCTCCGGTTGTCCTGAACCGGATGATGAAATCAGTTTGCTGCTTGCAAATTGCGATGCGGAAATAGCCGCAGAGGAGTTTTGGAGCGGCAGATTGCGTTCTTCATGCCGTTTTTTTGATGAAGCACTTAGTTATGCCGAAAAAACGATATACTCGACCGATGCCATTGAGGCGGAGATCAGAGTATATTTTCGTTTTATGGAGCGCATCTCACACACCTTGTATTCTGACTTATTGGATGAAGGAAAGGCTTTGAGCGTAAAAAGCAATTCGATCATCTCTCAGTATTTAGACGCTTTGGATGCTTTGGATAACGGTGACGTTACGGTTGCCGAAGCGCTGATCAACCAATTGGCGCAATCAGGCTCAAATAGCTTCTTTGAGGCGCATTTGCAAAGCAAGCTGCTAATTGTTCAAAAGAACTATAAACAGGCGTACAGAGCCTTACAACAGCTTCTGCAAGACAGTGGAACGCCGTTGAATAAGATTGAGCTTTACACGGTATTGGGAGATTTGGAAATTTGTTGCCGCGAGGACGAGGATTACAAAAACGCTTATCGCTATGCCAGCGAAAAAGTGGAACTTGCAGAACAGCTCCTAACAGAATATTAATTTAAAAGCAATGTCTTCAAGTTGATATTGCTTTTATTTTTTACTTATTGAGAGAACTGTAGATATCATATGAAAAACGGTGGATTTTATCGTTATTCCATATTTGGAAACGAAAAAACAGTTAAAACCATCAAAAACATTAAAAAACACCTGTTTTCTATCCCCTTAATTATACAAAATTTGCATTTTGTATAATTGGAACCATATCAAAGTGCGGAATGATATCTATGCGATTCTTTGCGGCAAAGGATGTGCTCCCCCTTTTTAGTTTTACAAAAAAAGAGAAAACACCTTTTTGCGTTGCGTTAATTAGGTCATTTATAAATATCAAAAACACAATCCTGCCTCTCAACAGAGTTTCTCGCAGTGATGATCTGTAACGACAAATACGAAAAATCCCATAAACCAATTGGATTAAAGTTTAACAACAAGAGGCTTAAATATTGCAAAAAAAGAATAGAGAAGTGCAAAAGAGAAAAGCCCCCTACTCTTCCCTTTTTGTAATGAAAAAAATTTTGGTGAAACTTGCCTTTTTATCTTGCATTTTACGGCAAAAGATGATATAATAATTTTGTAGTCAATCGAATTCTTTTTGGAGGAATATAAATATGGCAATTAAAATGAGAGTGCTTTACAATTCTGCAAAGCCGAAGATTAAAAACATCGCAAACGAAATCAAGGCACACTATGACCTGGGTGTCAATGCCGTTGACGTTATCCCGCCTGCATACTCCTGCGATAAGGAAAGAATCGTTATTTTGATTCTCTCTGCTAAGGGCGAGCATTTGGACGATTCTCTCCGTTTGTTCTGCCAAGAGCTTACCAAGGTACGCGCACAGAACATTGCTTTGATGGTAGACGGCAACGAAGCTGCCGCAAATGCCGTTAAAAAGGTTCTTGCTGAGGTTGCACAAAACAATGCTGTTTATGATGAGGTTCTCTACATCAAGGGTGGACTTCCCATTTTCGGCGGCTCTCTCAAGCCCGAGGAAAAGACCGCTGTTATCGAGTGGGTTGACCGTGTAATTGCAAACTTGAAATAAAAAGTTACATACAAAAAGAAGATGCTTACATAAGCATCTTCTTTTTTGTTTTTTTAATCGTAAAGCTTTGCCCAACGGCGCTTTCTTACCAATTGATAAATACCAATAACCGCGAGAACACCGAGGATTACACCGCAACCGATATAAATACCGTTTCCAATGCTGCTCTTTGCCTTCAGTTCTTCCCAGAGCACGTTTTGCATAGACAATGCTTCGGGAGAAAGATTCAGGTATGCCTGCGACGGAACGTCATCTGCTTGATTATAGAGAATATCAATTGCGTATTCTCCCATTTCGTCCTGGTATTCGGGATCTTCTACAACTGTTGTTACGGGAGAAGCATAATAGGTGTAAAGCGCGTTTGCCATTGCGATATCGTGTGAACACATAAAGTTAATGTATTCGTGTGCCAGGTCCTTGTTTTGGGCGTTTTTGGGAATGCACATAGCGTCAATGTAGCTATTGGTTCCCTCTTGCGGATAGAAGAATGCAAGGTCCTCGTTGTTTTCATACATCGAGAGATAGTCACCTGCATAATATGCCGCAATGGCTGCAGAGCCGCTTTGCATCTTGTTAAAGATCTCGTCCATAACGTAGCCCTGAACGATCTTCTTTTGCTTCAAAAGCTCGTCAAGCGCCAAGCGCCATTTGGTTTCATCTTCATCGTTAACGTCAAGACCAAGCTTATATTGCGCGGTACCGAAAGCATCGCGGCTATTGTTGAATTGCAGAATGTCGCCCTTGTATTGCTCATCCCACATCAAGTCCCAGCTACCAATCTGTTCGTCGTTTTCATCAACGATAGAGGTGTTGTAAATAACGCCGATCATGCCGTAAAAATAAGGAACGGAGTAGAGCTCTTCCCTACCGCACTCGTAATAGATGTTTTCACCCTTAAAGGCTTCGTCAATATACTGATAATTCGGTATTTTAGAAAGATTCAAGGGCTCGAGCATATCTTCTTTGATCATACGCTCGATCATATAATCGGAAGGAATGATAACGTCGTATTTGGTAGAGCCGCTGCTTACCTTTGAATACATACTTTCGTTGCTTGCAAAAGTAGAATAGTTGACCTTAACGGTAATGCCAAGCACTTCTTTGCAGTATTTTTCAAATTCTGCATTGGTGTCTACGCTTTCGTCCGAACCGTCGGAGATATATTCTCCCCAGTTATAGACGTAAAGCGTAAGCGTTTCGTCTGCCTTTTCACAGGAAGAAAAAGCAGGCACAAAAATAGCCATTAAGAGGCAGACCAAAAGGAGTCGTGTAATATGTTTTTTCATCATCTTACGCCTCCCTTCAATGCCTTGCGTGCCTTTTTCAAAGCACGGCGTTCACCCATCGATCCCGCTACGTTTACGGCAATCAAAAGCAGCATAATTGCAATGATCATAATGGTGCACAACGCATACATGCTGAATTTAACCTCGTGCGCCGTTTGTGTGTAGATGTAGAGCGGCAGAGTCTTAAAGTCGGGAGAGCTTACAAAGTGGCTGATGACAAAGTCATCAAGCGAGAGTGTAAAGCTCATCATGAGTCCGGAAACGATACCCGGCATAATGGACGGCAGCTCTACGCGGAAGAATGTCTGCATAGGCGTGCAGCCAAGGTCGAGCGCGGCCTCTGTCAGATTCTTATCCATTTGACGGAACTTCGGGAGCACCTGCAAAATAACGTAAGGCAGATTGAACGTGGTGTGTGCAATCAGCATGGTCGCAAAGCCGAGTGTGCTCTTGGCACCAACAAATGCACCAACACCAACAAACAAAAGCATCATCGAAACACCGGTTACGATATCGGGGTTCATCATGGGGATGTTTGCAACCGACTCAAGGGTTTGGCGGTAATAGCGGTTCTTTGCGCGCGAAATGCCAAATGCCGCAAGCGTGCCGATGGTTGTGGCAATCAGAGACGAGCTGATAGCCAAAATGAGCGAGTTTTTCAAGGCATCCAAAGCCTCGCTGTCGGCAAAGAGTTCCTTATACCAATAGAGTGTAAAGGTGCTGAAATAGCTCAAATTTCCCGACTCGTTAAACGAGAACAAAATAACGACGAGAATTGGCGCATAAAGGATCAAAAAGATCAAGCCAATGTAAAATTTAGAGAGAAATTTCATACGATAATGTCCTCCCCACTGTCCGAAAACTTATTCATGATAGCAAGAGAGAGCAAGATCAGTATCATCATTACCAAAGAGATGGCAGCACCGGTGTGGTATGTAACGGCGTTTTGGAACTG
>JAZRKS010000249.1:0-8068 GCA_045646445.1 Eubacteriales bacterium
CGGTTGCTTCCTCAACGGGAGCTTCTTCGGTTGCCTCCTCTGCGGGAGCTTCCTCGGTTGCTTCTTCTACGGGAGCTTCTTCAGCTGCTTCCTCTGCAGGAGCTTCTTCGGTTGCTTCCTCAACGGGAGCTTCTTCAGCTGCTTCCTCAACGGGAGCCTCTTCAGCTGCTTCCTCTGCGGGAGCTTCTTCGGTTGCTTCTTCAGCAACTGCCTCTTGTGCGGTTTCGTCGATTACTTCGAGGGGAACTGCATCGATGTGCTCCTCAACGGGAGTTTCCTCTACAGCTTCCTCTTGTGCAGGTGCTTCTTCTACAGCCTCTGCAGGAGCTTCTTCGCCAAGGACCTCTTCAACATCCTCTTCGGCAACTGCGTTGGGATCGTAGAGAACTACAGGAACATCTTGGACGGGCTCTGCGGGGAGGGGCTCGAGGATATCTTCATCCTTAATACCAAAGAGATTCAAAACCTTAAGAGCTGCCTTTGCAATGATCATGCAGAAGGCGAAGAATACGCCGACGATTGCAACACAGATCTTGGTGAGAATGTTGGTGCCGATCTTATCGGTTACGTGGAGAACGTAAACCAGTGCGATAAGAGCGAGGAGCAACAGTACGCCAAGAACGATGCATACGATAGCCCATACGGAGAGGGTTTGGTACTCGAGGATAGCAACCATAACGTTGGGAGAGAGCTCAGCCCACTCAACAACGGTTGCGCGCTTGGGCAGGTTAGCCATAGCCTCTGCCTTGGTTGCGTATTCAACACCGTTTACAACGTAAACAACTACGCCGTAATCGGAGGTTTGAATGAAGCCCTTAACCTGCTCGATGAATGCTGCTTCATCAACAGCTGCAGTGAGGGTATATTGATAAGTAAGAACAAGAGAACCGTCTTCGGTGCGAACTGCACTTACAAGAACCAGACCTGCGGGAGCGTTGGAAAGCTTACCAATGTCGCCACCGGGCATCATAGATGTCTTGAGGTCAGAGCCTGCGGGAACGGTGATAACGATTTGGTTTACGGTGCCGTAAGGAGCAGTCTTATCGTTGCCATCCTTATCGGTATAAGCAACATCGTTGGGAGTGTAGCCGGTAACAACGATGATAACGTTGGAATCGGGCATTACGAAGCTACCGTCGGTAACAGCAACCTCAACGAGCTGCTCGGTGCCGTCTACGGTGGTGTAAACCTTGAAGTTGGTGGTGAAGCCAACCTTGTTGCCGGTAACGGTGACACGCTCGCCTACAAGTGCCATATCCTTATCTACGGTTACATCGCCGTTGATGAATACGTTGTGCGAAATTGCAACCTTAAAGCCGCGGAAGGTAAGAACGTTACCATTTTCAAGAGCGGCGGTAAGGAATGCTGCAAGATCGTATTCGGTAAGATTCTTATCGGTAACGCTCTTCCAATCGTAGCCAACGAGACCGGTATCGGTTTCAACGGTCTGCTTCAGAGTTGCGAAGTAGGTGTTCGACCACTCAGCAACGGTGTATTCGTAGGACTTCAGGAATACGGTAGATTCAGCGTAGAACTCAACGGTGATCTTGGTTTCTGCGGGATTGATCCAGAACAGATAAGTGTTGCCGTCATAAAGGGTGTCTGCGGTGAGGGCATCCTTGCCGAACCAGTAGCAGCCGTTGGTATCGTTTTCAAAGCCGGTGGGAACAACTGCGGTCAGACCGTTTGCGGTTACACCGGTAAAGATGGTGTAGGAAGTGGTGTTGTATGCTGCACCGTTTACAAAGTAGTAAACGTTGTAGATGTTTGCGGTAAGTACGCTGGTAACGGTTACAGCCTCAGCAGGCATTGTAAAGGTACCGTTGTTTTGAACCTCTGCACCGTTGAAGAGCAGCTTGCCCCAGGTGAGACCTGCGGGAACGTTGCTTGCGGTGTATGCAACCTTGATTTCATCGCCGGGTGCATAGAAGCCGTTGATTGCGTTGCCTTCTGCATTCTTAACCTCTACCAAAGGACCGCCAACAATTGCGGGGAGTTGGTTTGCGGGAATGCCGTCTACTGCATACTCGGTATCCATAACGGTTACGCGGTATTCGTAGTAAACCTTAACGGTGGAGAAGTGAGGAGCATTGAAGGTTACGTTGTTTGCGGTGAATGCAATGTCAACCTTGTCTGCATCAACCTTAACGGCGGTCTTAACGTTTTCTTCATCCTTTACTGCGAAAGGAAGAACGATTTCAACGGTTGCGCCATCGGCAAAGTTGCCAAGGGTGCTGCCAACGCCAACGCCGTCCATTACAAAGTCAAAGCTGTAGGACTCTTCGCCAAGCTGTGCTTGCTCTGCGCTGGTTGCAGGAGCGTAGGTAAGGCCAACGGTCTTAGCGCCAAGAGTGTTTGCCAAAGCGATCAGCTTTGCAAGCATCTCCTTGTTAACGGTTACCTTTTGTGCGTTTGCAACGTCTGCGGTGATAACGAAGGATTCCAGGGTTGCCATGAGATCCTTAGCGATGCTGAAGTCGAGAACGTTGAGCTCGGTCTTTTCTGCGAGCAGAGCATTCCAATCCTTGCCGAGAACGGTAAGGGTAAGAACACCGTCAACGAGAGTGAAGTCGTAGTCAACGCCTTCTACAAGACCGCCAACCACAATACCGGTTGCGAGCTCGCTCTTGGTGATCACTACATATACGGTAGTGTCTGCGGTAGCAGCGTTTTCGAAAACGCTTTCGTCAGCCCACTCGTGGCTGTAGTAATAACCGAGAAGGATATCTTCTTGGCTGAGAGTGGGATACAGAGCTTTTGCTGCTGCCTCAAAGTCGGGCAGGTAGTCACCAAGTCTTACGCCCTCGGTTACCTCAACGGTCTTGGTCGCATCGGAGAGAACGTTGCCGTTTGCATCTACGGGAACGATGGTAACGGTATACTTGGGAGTTTCGGGAATAATGGGATCGTCGGGCTCATCGGGATCGATGGGATCGTCACCCTCGAAGGTTGCCTTGAGGACAACGTCCTTTGCGGGCATTGCGGTTACGTATTCACCGGTTGCTTCGTCTACCCAGCCGAGGAAGCCCTCAATGCCGTTGTAGTTATCAACCATCTTGGAGATGTTGGTGCCTGTGGGCAGGAGCGTGCTCAGGAATACGTTGCCGTTATCGTTTTTGAAGTCTACGCGGTAGAGTCCGTTTACGTGAACGGTAATATCAAAGCCGGTCTTAACGGTGGCTTCGTTAGCAATGAGGATATCCAAAACGTCAGCTACGTAGCTGTCGAGCTTTGCTGCAACAGAGGGAGCGTAGTTGCCGAGAACGCCGAGAACCTTCTTCAGACCCTTTTCAAGAATGATTCTTGCATCAAAGGTAACGTCCTTATCAAATACGAAGGTGGAGTTGTTGCGGTAGAAGTCCATCAGGCAGTTGTCTGCAACGGTTGCGCCAACCTTGGTAGCCATGAGACGGTTAACAACCTTGAGCGCGTTGGTCTTTACATAGTTGTAAATTGCGGGGCTGTTTTCGATCTTGTTAACAACAGCGGTGTAGAGATATGCAAAGGGATCTTGGGATGCAGCTGCTGCCTTGAGCAGAGCGTACATATCGAAGTCATAACCGAATCTGTCGGCAAGCTTATCGATAACGTCGAATACAGTGTTATCGAGGTAGCCGTTTACCTTTGCAGGGAGACGGTCGGTAATCTCGATGCCGGTAACGGCTTCAAGCTTCTTTACGAATACTTCAAAGGTGGGGATTTCTGCGATTGTATTGATCAGGTTTTGTGCTTCGAGGTTATCGGAGAGATCGTAGCCGGTTACTCTTTCAACGTATGCAAGGAGAACCTCTGCATAGCGAGAAGCGAGAACCTTGTTGTATACCTTGCCAAAGAGGGCAGGGTCGATTGCATCGAGAACTGCAACAACTTCTTCAAGGGTCAGGCCTTCTGCAAATGCGATGAAATCATCGGGCTTTGCTTGGCAGATAGCAAGAACCTTATCCTTGAGTGCGTTGAATTCGGGATCGGTGGAATCGGCCATCTTCTCCAGCGCAATGCGCAGAACGCGTGCGAACTCGGAGGGAACGGTGATATCTGCAACCAGCTCGCCGTCAACGAGGCCAACGGTGCCGATCTTGTTCAACAGAGCGGAAAGCTTAGCAGCTGCCGCACGGATGGTAGCGGTGCCTGCGGTGAGAACGAAGCTGAGGTTGTATCTCTTGGTTTGCTCTTCGCCATCTTTATCGAGGTAAGAGAAAGCAAAGGTAGCATCGAACAGCTTGCCGCTATCGTCGATGTTTGCAAGCTCATCCAGCTTGGGCAACAGGTTTTCGAGTGCATCGATCAGCTCTGCGGGAACGAGCTTGATGTAGCCGCTTGCATTTTGCTCGGTGATAACAACACCGTCAATTTCGATTGCAGTGATGGTCTTTTGCATGGTTGCAAGAATGTTGAACGCCTTAACAAGGTATTCGTCAAAGTCGAGCATACCAACGAGCTCTTGGAAAATACCGGAAGCGTAGATGGTCTTGATCAGCTTCTTCGCATCAACCTTGGAAACAACAGCGCTGGGGCTAATTGCGTTAACAAGACCTGCAACGTCAATGATCTGGGTAATGGTGCGATCCTTCAAAATTTGGATAGCAATGGTTTCGATGCCAACAAGCTCAACTACCGCATTGAAGTTGGTTACGTAACCCATAACGGTCTTATAACCGCCGGGAATTGCCGCGATAGCTGCATTCACACCGATCGCCTTAACAGCAGCGGTGTAATTCTTGAGGCAAGCAACAACGTCAGCTACAGGAAGAACGTTGTTGGAAATAGCAGCGGTGATTTGATTCTTGATAACGTCAATCTTAACGAGTGCATCGTAGCCGTATACAGCTGCAAGTGCTTCTACGTTGATAACTTGAGCAGTGATCAACTCGTCAACGGTAATAACGCTATTGTTAAGAAGCTCCTCTACGTTCAAAACGCCTGCAGTGATAAGAGCTGCAAGGTTGGGGAACAAGGGAGCGAGAGCGCCGTTGCCAAACAAAAGAACCTTAACGTCAATAGCAGCAGGGTTGGTGCCGTCACCGTTGATCAGCTCATCGTACAGATCAACAAGAACGCCGTCAGCAACCATAGCGTCAACGTTAATGTTTTCGCCGTTTACGTAAGGCACAAGATCATCAACGGCGAGAACACCGTCGGTAACAGCCTTTCTGACGATTGCTTCTGCTACGGTGGCATCCATGTAGTCAGCAAGTCTATCCTTAACGTCATCAAACATGCCGGAAAGAACATCCTTATTAACGTATGCGGGAATGGTTACGGAGAAACGGTCAACGTTTGCATCTACGTAAGAATCCAGCGCAGCCTTGTTAACGTAGCTGTTAGCCAAGGTGGTGTAGCCGATATTGTTTTGGATGTAAGCGAGATTTGCAGCCGCTTGAACATTGATGCCGTTGAGCTTAACAGCCTTGTCAAGAACAACGATTTCAAAAAGCTTTGCGGGAGCAAGATTCAATGCGAGATCCATCAACTCATCAGCATAGTCGTTGATAAGCTCGGTGGTATTGATGTATGCAATAGCATCCTCAATAGCGTCCTCGCCAATGTAGCCCATCAGCAGATTAACGTCCTTAACGTACTTCTGCAGACCGATCTTCTTGAGAAGTGCTACAAGGCCTGCTGTATCTACGCATGCGAGCAATGCATCTGCATCAAGGCATTCAAGCAGCGCTTTGGCGTCGATATCAGCAACGATCGCCTTTGCAAGGTCGATCAATTGCTCCTCGGGCAGAATTGCAAGGAGCTCCTCCTTGGTCATAATACTGCCAAGGCCGCCGGTGGCGTTCATGCCCTTGAGCAGTCCCTTCAGGTCGCCATCCTGAAGATAGGATAACAGAGCCTTGGGATCAACGGTAACGGTAACGTTGGTGGTTGTTTCGTTGCCGTTCGTTTCTTTTTCGGCCTCAACGTTCAGCCAAGCGTCAGCGATCGCACTGATAGGCAGAATTGCCAAAACCATTACGAGAGCCAACAACATAGCGAGAACTCTGTTGAACTTTTTCATAACACAAAACCTCACTTTGTCTAGATTTCCGCCAAACCTTTTGTTTAACGGTTTGAAAAGTCCTTTTTTTCGGGTCACCGATACCCTCTTTTTTGCAAGAAGATACAGTGATAGCTTTTTTATATAGAATATGATACCATTTTTCCTATCGTTTGTCAAGTGGTTTTGTAATATTTTCTTTGTTTTTCTGCTTTTTATCGCGGGTTTTTCACCTTTTTTTCACCCTTTTTATCCCCCTTTTTCTCATATTTTAGAAAAATTCTTATTCTCATTCTCGGAAATAGAAAAATTTATCGTTTTTCGATAAAAATATATTGACAAACGGTTTTTGAAGTGCTATAATGGGGACATGGACAATCAAACCCGTTTTATCAAATTTGCCGGATAATTAGAATAGGAGGATACGCAAAATGATAAAAAGACACCTTTCCAACCGCACCTCAAGCATCATTTCCCTTTCGTTTGCCATCGCGCTCATCCCCGCGCTGATCTTTTTGTTGATTAGACTGCCGCACTTTGTCAACGTACTGTTGAACGTGCACGAGGCCATTGGCGATGACGGCACGCTTGCCGCATGGGAGCGCACCTGCATGCTGGTAGACACCTATGCCATGCTTTTGGTCGCTTTTGCGGCAGTCGCTCTCTTGATCGTTCTTTTGCGATCCACACTTTCCGAAAAGGTCTTTTCCCTGCGTGCATTGCACACCTTGAATTGGCTCTCCCTTTGCTGCTTTGTGGAAGGTCTTTTGTTCGTTTACATCGCCTTTTATTTTCCCGCAGCGCTTTGTTTGACCTTGGCGGCGTTCTTTCTTGGCGTTAGCCTGCGCGTTGTGCGCAACGTGATTGCCGAGGCAATGCGCTACAAGGAAGAAAACGACCTGACGGTGTAAGGAGGATTTTTGTATGATCGTTGTCAATTTGGACGTTATGATGGCAAAGCGCAAAATGTCACTCGGTGAGCTCTCCGAGCGCGTTGGCATTACGCTTGCCAATTTATCGGTTTTGAAGAATAACAAAGCACGTGCCATTCGTTTTTCTACCTTGGACGCCATTTGCCGCGCCTTGGAATGCACACCGCAAGACATTTTGGAATACCGCCCCGACGTGGAACAACCCGACGAAGAATAAAAAGGAGGACTTTATGAACAACACCCCGCGCCCCTTGCCCATCCCCAAATACGAACCCAAGCCGCGCCCCGATTATGCACCGCGCGACACGCTGTTTGCCTATTTGTGCATACCTGTTTGCTATCTGCTTGTCAAGTCCGCGCCTCTCGCCTCTCCCACGCTCGGCACGGCACTGTCGTTTGCCCTGATTGCGGCGTTTTCCCTTTTCTATTTGCTCCTCTCGGGCACGCGTCCCTCTCCTGCCGCGTGGATGATTTGGTTAGTTATGTTGGTGCTCTGTGCCGGCTTTGTAACAAACGCAAGCAACACTCTGCGCACGCTTTTATCCCTTGTTTTGCCACTTATTCTGCTCATTTTTGCGCATACGTGCTGCAAAAAAGACTTTTTTGCCAGCCTTTCCCAAAATCCGTTGGGCAGTATGGCAACCACGCTTATCACCGCGCCGTTTGCCTCTTTAGACGAAAATCTCGTTGTTTTTTTGCCAACAAAAAAGGGCAAAAAGAGCAATTTCCTATCCGCTCTTGGTTGGTGCCTTATAGGACTTTTGGGAGCAATCATTCCCACCGTTATCGTAGCCGGACTCCTCTCTTATGATGCGCAATTTACAAATCTGCTCGATAGCATTTTCGAGGCTTTGGACGATATTTTTTCCTTCTCCAAGCAAAACCTCTTTGAGCATGTCGGTGACGTGATCCTTGCCTGCCTTTTTGGCATTGCTCTGTGTTCTGTCCTCTTTGGCAATTTGGTTGCCGCAAGACCGCAAAGCAAACCCGCGAGTGAGGCGGAGGATGCCAACACGAAGCATTCCTTACAGGTGCTCCCAAAGCCCCTGCTTGCCGCGTTTATCACGCCCGTGCTCCTGATATACGCGCTCTTCTTCGTTTCGCAATGGAACTACTATGTGTCGGCGTTTACGCACACCCTGCCCGAAGGGCT
>JAZRKS010000250.1:0-3209 GCA_045646445.1 Eubacteriales bacterium
ATTACTATACACAAGAATACGAATACTTTACTGCCGACGTTTATCTCTGCAAGATAGAGGTAGAGGACAGAGTTTTGGAATTCTTTGTGATAGATTACCGCCAAGAAAATCAATCTCGCTTAGCTGTTGGAGATAGAATCACCGTCTTTGGTGAAGTGGCAGGCGAGTTGGAAGGCAACACGAGCCACAACGGCATCAGTATCGAGCTCCCCTCAATCTATGCTCGCTTTATCGATTTACAATAATTGGAGAAGGGTATGCCAAGATTTTTTATTCGCGCCAACCAAATTGAGAATGGCGTTGTAACGCTTTTGGGCGACGATGCTCACCACATCTCCCGCTCG
Source organism: Eubacteriales bacterium (assembly GCA_045646445.1). Taxonomy (GTDB): domain Bacteria; phylum Bacillota; class Clostridia; order Oscillospirales; family CAG-272; genus UMGS1865. The sequence goes on from JAZRKS010000250.1 coordinate 345, forward strand.
CTCCGCATGGCGGCAGGGGAGTGCATCACCGTTTGTGATATGCAAAAAAATGAATATGAGTGCGAGTTGACCGATTTTCTTCCCGACCGTGTACTCGCCAAAATTTTGGAAACGCGCAAAAGCGACACCGAGCCGCCTTACTATGCTCACGTTTTTCAAGCGCTCCCAAAGGGAGATAAGCTCGATAGCGTCATTCAAAAGGCAGTTGAGTGCGGTGCATCCGAGATTACCACCTTTGAAAGCGAACGTTGTATCGTTCGTGCCAAAGGCGAGAATGAAGCCAAAAAGGTCGAGCGCCGTCAGCGCATTGCACTTGAAGCTGCAAAGCAGAGCGGACGTGGCATTGTTCCTGCGGTCAACCCAACTGTATCGTTTGCTGAAATGTGTCACCGCGCCAAAGAGGCAGACATTGCGCTCTTTTGTTATGAGGGAGACGGCACCGAGCCGTTGCCGATTGCATTGAAAAAAGCAATGGCAAAGGCAAATAAGGAACAACCGACAATCGCTATTATAATCGGAAGTGAAGGCGGCTTCTCGATTGCCGAAGCGAAAACAATTTGTGATAAGGGCATTCTTCCCATCGGTCTTGGCAAGCGCATTCTGCGCACCGAAACTGCCGCAAGTTTTGCACTCGCATGCCTTGTTTGCGAGCTTGAAATGGCCTAAAAGCATTCAAAACTTACCAAAAAGTGGTGGATTTAACCAAAATCCACCCTCTTTTTATGCTTCTTTTTTTACTCAATAGGCACTCTGCCCAAAAAAAATAAAAATTTTTATAAGAAATATTCAAAAACCTATTGAAAAATGCCAAAAAATAGTGTAGAATATAGGTAGTTTTGTACGAAGCCTATTCTCAAAAACACAAGAGGAGATTGAATTTTATGTCCAATAGGTTGTTCCAAGGTGTTATTCACCAAATGAAAGATGCGATCGATCGCGTTATCGGCGTTGTTGATGAAAACGGCGTTATTATTTCTTGCTCGGAGCTCGTTAAAATCGGCGAGATCCGTCAAGGTGTGCGCGATGAGCTCAGCTATGCAAATGACGTTATCACAAGCGGTGGCTATACCTACCGCCCTATGACAGGCGGCCCCAAAACCGATTATATCGTATTTGTTGAGGGCGAAGATAAAATGGCAGAGAAGATGTCCAAGCTTTTGGCTATCTCTCTTGGCAACATTAAGAATCTTTACGATGAAAAGTACGATAAGGGCTCTTTCATTAAGAATATCATTCTTGATAACATTCTCCCCAGCGATATTTACATCAAATCCAAGGAGCTGCACTTCAACACCAACGAGCTGCGCGTTATCTTTTTGATCAAGTTCTTGGGCAAAACCGATATGCTCCCCTTTGAAATGCTGCAGAATATGTTCCCCGAAAAGGCAAAGGATTACGTCATCAGCGTTGGCGAGCATGATATCGTGCTTGTTAAGGACGTTAAGCCCGGCACCGAGAACAAAGAATTTGAAAAGATTGCAACCAACATTGCCGATACACTTTCTGCCGAGTTCTATACGCAGGTAGCAATCGGTATCTCCACCGTTGTTGAGAACATCAAGGATCTCGCCCGTGCGTATAAGGAAGCACAGGTAGCCCTTGAGGTTGGCAAGGTATTTGAGAACGAAAAGAACATCATCAGCTACGAAAATCTCGGCATTGGCCGTCTGATCTATCAGCTGCCCACCACACTTTGCGAAATGTTCTTGCAAGAGGTATTCAAGCGCGGCAGTCTCGAGTCTTTGGACCGCGAAACTCTGCAAACCATTCAGGCATTCTTTGAGAATAACCTCAACGTTTCCGAAACCTCGCGTAAGCTTTTCGTACACCGCAACACCTTGGTCTACCGTCTCGATAAGATTCGCAAAATGACCGGCCTTGATTTGCGTGAGTTCGAGCATGCTATCACCTTTAAGGTAGCGCTCATGGTTAAAAAGTATCTCAATTCCAAACCCATCAAGTTCTGATATATCATCTCGCGATAAAATCGCTGAGAGTAGGGAAAAGCGAAATGTAGGGATTGTCTCGGCATTTCGCTTCCATACTGTATGATGCGCGCATAAGCGAAAAGGAATATCCATAAAATACGGTATTGATAAAGACCTACAAGTCATATCTGATTTTTATTTGAAGGGAAACAAGAATGGATTATAACAATTACAACGATCATTCCTGGATGGAATATCCACAAAAGCAACCCCAAAAACGCAAAAAACGCGAGTGGCGCTGTTCTGTAGCGGTTTTGTTGGTCCTGTTATGCATCGCTTGCGTGGCAACGATGATGGTTACCTTTACCTTTACCTCGAAATGGGTGAGAGCACAGGATTCCGTGATTATCGCAGAGCAACAGCAAACCATCGACTTTTTGCGTGACACACTTGAGACCGATGACTCCTTTAGCAAGCTGCAAATTCTTGCAACAATTTTGGAGCAATTCTCCTATTATTCGGGCGATTTTGACAAAGAGCAAATGCTCGATAACGTTTTACGTGCATACACCGAAGCAACGGGCGACAACTATGCCGCTTACTACACCGAGGAAGAATATGCCGCACTCAGCAGTGACAATGCAGGTGCCGGCGTTGGTATCGGTGTCAGCGTTGTGCAAGAGCCGCTTGTTGTCGAGGGGCAAGAATATTTGACCTTTAACGTTATTACAATTTTCAAAAATGCTCCCGCCGAAAACAGCGATTTGCGTGTGGGCGATAGCATTTATGCCATTGAAATTGACGGTGAATACAAGAGTGTTGCACAACTTGGTGGCTATACACCTGCTCTCAATGCCATTCGCGGCGAGATTGGAAGCACCGCAAAGCTGCTTGCATTCCGTCCCGACAAGAACGGCGGTTATGAGGTGATTGAAGT
>JAZRKS010000251.1:0-9884 GCA_045646445.1 Eubacteriales bacterium
GTATCTCTCGGTAAGATGACCGACATGATCAAGAAGGGCATCGAGCCGAACGAAGCATACGAGAAGGCAAAGGGCACATACGGTAGATTCAATGATGCTGCAAAGTACATTGACCCCCGTAAGGAATAATTAAAGGAGGATACGTATCATGGCAAAATTTGAAGGTTATGAAAGACGCGAGGCAAAGATCCTCGCAACATTGTAGGAATACGGAATCAACTCCATCGACGAGTGCAAGGAGATCTGCGATGCTTACGGCATTGATCCTTACAAGATCGTCGAAGAAACCCAGCCCATCTGCTTTGAGAATGCTAAGTGGGCATATGTTGTCGGCGCAGCCATCGCCATCAAGAAGGGTTGCACCAAAGCTTCTGACGCCGCTGCCGCTATCGGTATCGGTCTGCAAAGCTTCTGCATTCCCGGCTCTGTTGCTGAAAACCGCAAGGTTGGTCTTGGCCACGGCAACCTGGGCAAGATGCTCCTCTCCGAGGAGACCGAGTGCTTCTGCTTCTTGGCAGGTCACGAGTCCTTTGCAGCTGCAGAGGGTGCTATTAAGATCGCGCTCAATGCAAACAAGGTTCGCACCAAGCCCCTGCGCGTTATCCTCAACGGTTTGGGCAAGGATGCAGCATACATCATCTCCCGCATCAACGGCTTTACCTATGTAAAGACTGCATTTGATCCTTACTCCGAGACTGTTTCCGTTCTCGAAGAGAAGGCATTCTCCAAGGGTCCCCGCGCTGACGTTAAGTGCTATGGCTCCGACAACGTTCCCGAGGGCGTTGCTATCATGAAGCTTGAGAACGTAGGCGTTTCCATCACCGGTAACTCCACCAACCCCACCAGATTCCAACACCCCGTTGCAGGTACCTACAAGAAGTGGTGCCAAGAAAACGGTGTTAGCTACTTCTCCGTAGCATCCGGCGGCGGCACAGGCCGTACCCTCCACCCCGATAACATGGCAGCTGGTCCTTCCTCTTACGGTATGACCGACACCATGGGTCGTATGCACTCCGATGCACAGTTCGCAGGTTCCTCCTCCGTTCCCGCTCACGTAGAAATGATGGGATTGATCGGCGCGGGTAACAACCCCATGGTCGGAATGACGGTCGCTGTAGCTGTTGCTATCGAAGAGGCAAGCAAGTAATTTAAAATTTTATAAAACAAATTCCCGACGGACATGATGCAAATTGTGCCCGTCGGGGCTTTTTGTTTTATGGTCATAAAAAAGTCATAAATAAGTCAAATGCAAGACACAAAATTGGTGTACTATATAATGGAAGAACTCTTGATTGGAGGGTGTGACATTGATAGAATTGAAATCGGTTTCGGGCACTTTTGGCAAGGGTGCCGTAAGGGACGTCAGCTTTCGCTTGCCAAACGGCAAGACGTATGGCGTTTTTTCGCCCCGCTATGCCGATGCGGTGTGTCTGCTATCGCTGATGTCGGGAGCGCGCACGCCTCTTTGCGGCACAGTTCTTGCGGGCGGATTTGACCTGCATCGAGAGCCGAAAAAGGCGAGACGCGGCATTGGCTTTTTGTCCGCCGATCTGCTCCCCGACAGTGAACTGACACCCATTGAATATTTAATGTCCGTTGCCGATGCACGCGAGCTCTCCTATGACAAAACGCTCCGATACGCGCACGAGCTGTTGGAGCTTGCCGATCTCATCGACAAAAAAGACCGCCTCATTGCCAATCTTTCGCAGAGCGAGGGGCGCATTTTGTGCCTTTTGCAAACGCTTTTGGGCAAACCCGAAATTTTGATATTGACCTCCCCCTTCTCGGGACTTACACAAAAGGATGCGCAAAAAATGCGTGACCTGATTGATTATTTTGGCGACACGTACACGATCTTTTTATGCACTCCCATAGCAAAGGAGCTTTGCGAGGCGTGCGACGAGATCCTTGTTTTAGAGGATGGCACGCTCAAATCCGTCATCCCCGCGGACGCAGATGCACTCTCGGCAATGCAATTTGATGCACCCGTTAAGGATGCCACCGCTCCCGAGGAGCCCCAAAAGCGCAAGCGCTCGCGCTGGGCAATGCTGACCGAAAAAAGTGGCGCGTTTGAAGTGCTTGAAGGTGACGAAAAGGAGGGCAAAAACTAATGTTCTCTGTTTATCGTAAGGAATTAAAGCTCTATTTTCGCGTGCAATCCACCTACGTGCTTTTGGCAATTTTGTTGGCAGCTGTGGGAATTTGCACCGCTGTTTTTGCTCCCATGGGGGGCTTGCAATTCATTCCCGTTTACCTCGCTCCCGTGTTGCTCTTTACACTCCCTCTCTCGCAAATTTTTGCCGACCGTAGACAAAAGCATGCGCATTTTGAGGATTGCTATTTTGCAATGGGCATCTCGCCCCTCTCCCTCACGCTTGGTCGCTTTTTGGCGGCTTTGACCGTATTTTTGATACCCGTATTGGAATTGGCATTGCTGCCGCTTCTGCTCTTGGCGTTTGGTGAGCTTTCCCTCGGTAGCATTTACACCTCTATACTCGGTCTTGCTCTCCTCACGGCACTCACCGTCGCCATGGTGCAAGCCATTCTCTCTGCTATTCCAAATGCGCGCGTTGGTGCGGTGTGTGCTTATGTTCCGTCGGTTGCGTTTTATCTGTATCAATTCCTAATCACACTTCTGCCCTTGGGAGAGAATTCTCTCTCAATCCTGACGGCAATCAATCCCATTGGGCTCTTTTACGCCTTTACGTATGGGCGTTTTCCCATTGCCGACCTTGTTTCGCTTGTGTCGGGAATCATCCTCTGCTTGTCTATCGGCACACTTTTGTGCAAGCACAGACGCGGTGATTTTGCACACCCTTCGCGCTTGCGCGCATCTGTAGTTCTTGCGGCCGTGGTGCTCATTCTCACGCGCTCTTTGAGCATTGGCGCTTCCCTCATTCCCGATCGACTTGCCAATCCCGCTGTGAACAATTCCAAAACCTTTGAAATTGTTGCGGCAACCAAGGACTACCTGGCAAAACTCAAGGACGACGTAACCATTTATTATCTTGTTGACGGCGGCAAAAAATCGGCAGACACCGATATGCAATATTTCCTTTACGAGCTTGCCGAGCTCTCCCCCCACCTTGAGGTGAAGATCGTCAACACCGCAAAGGAAACCGCCTTTTTGGAGCGTTACGGTGCTACGGCCTTGAGCGACCAGAGCTTTATCGTTGCTTCGAACGATCGTCATATTCTGCTCGACAACGGCGATATGTATCACTACTACAATGCCGATCTGCAAACCAATCTTTCCCCTGCGCAATATGCGTATTATCTGAGTGCTTACACAAGCTACGTGCAATCGCAAGGGCAGGGACAGTTTGACCAAACCGCCGTCTCCTACGGTGCAAAGCTTTATAACTCCAAAACCACGGTGGCTTATTTTGACGGCTGTATGAGGCTGACCAACGCGATGCATTACGTCACGTCGGATAAAGTCCCCACCGCCAAAATATTCGGCTCCAAGGACGCGATGGATGCCTCCTTGCAGTCCTATCTCATTTCGGGCGGCTACTATTTTGAGGCGATCTCCTCTCCCCTTGAAATCGGAACGGATTGCGATCTGCTCATTCTGCACACGCCCAAGACCGACATCACCGCGCAAGAGGCAGACGCGCTTTCGAACTACCTTGCAGAGGGCGGAAAGGTCTTTCTCATCACCTCCTGCTACTATGCCGATATGCCCAATTTGTTTGGCGTAACACGCGAATTTGGACTTGACGTGATGAATGAAAAGAACATTGTGTGTGAACAGGACCCCGACTATCACTATTCCACGGGGCGCCCCGATTACTTCTTGGCGCACATTGCTCCCTGCGAGATCACTACTGATTTTGACGGTTATTTTGCCGTAATGACGGCACACGCTATCAAAATAGAAGAAAACCTGCCCACAGGCGTAACGGCATTCCCCTTGCTTTATACGGGCGAGACTACGGGCTCCCTGATCGTTGTTTATGACAACGGTGAGCAGGGTGAAGAAACAGGCGAGAGATACGTTGCCGCCGCAGTTGCGCAAAAGGGTGACGGCACACTGTTCTGGCTGGCATCCCCCGAATCGGCAACTGCTACGGGCTACTCTCTTTCGGCAGGCGGAAACTTTACGCTCATTGATGCAGCAATGGATTGGATGACCGCAAACGAGTACACCGCCGTTAGCATCTCCTCCACCCCTATGACGAGCGCTGCCTTGGCAATCGGCGTGGGCGGCGTTGCCGCTTTGGCGGTTTTGCTTGGCTTTGCCCTGCCGCTCGCCCTTGTCGTTCCCGGCACGGTATACCTTTACAAGCGCAAAAAGCGTTGAATAAAATAACAACCCTCGCCGCACCCGTTTGGGTGCGGCGATTTTTTGTTTTCGATTTTTATTATTTTTTTATTCTTGTGTGATGCAAGCTGTCGAAATCCCGTTTATTAGAGTGAGAGGGTTGATCCTTGCTCAAATTTGGCAAAAAGGGTTTACAAACCCGCCAAAATGTGCTACAATAAAACCACCTCAAAAACCAAAAGATTGGAGACAAAAAAATGAAAAGACTGATTTCCCTTTTGCTTTTGTTCACGCTCACCTTTTCTATGTGCGCCTGCGACGTATCGATGATACAAAACCTTTTGCAAGGCACAACCGCCGAGACCACTCTCGGTGAGGAAAGCACCACCCCCGACGTGACCACTCCCCAGAACAACGAAATTCCCGTTCCCCCCTCCACCGTGAGCTTTGAGACCGTTTCCCTCTCGGAGGACGGTTACACCTTCCGTGCGCTCATTGATAGCGACAACGAAAAAGCTTACATCACGCTGGAAAACTTCTTTAACGATATTCTCGCTCCCGAAATGTTTGGCAGCGTGACCTTTGAGGAAACGACTGCTCGCGCAGACTGGTTTGTTGAGGATGAGCCGGCAAGCGGCGATACAAAAATTTTCAACAACAACACCGTTGCCTTTATCATTCAAGGCACCACTCCCAATCCCCCTCAACCGCCTCAACCGCCCAAACCCGACGACGGCAAGATTCACATCACCTTTTATCACACAATGGGTGAGAGCCTGCGCTCTTTGCTTGATCAGTATATCGAAGAGTTCAACGCGCTCTACCCCAACATTGTAATCGATCACAAGCAGGTTGGCAGCTACGATGACGTACGCGATCAAATCATGACGGAGATTACTGTGGGTGACCAACCCAACATCGCTTACTGCTACTCCGACCACGTAGCGCTCTATAACATAGCAAACGCCGTGCAGCCCTTGGATGAGCTGATCGCCTTGACGGAATCTGTCATTTGTGCCGACGGCACCACCGAAATGCTTGGCTTAACGCAAGAGCAGATCGACAATTTTATTGACGGCTTTTATGAGGAAGGTCGCGAGTTTGGCGACGGCTTGCTTTACTCCCTCCCCTTCTCCAAATCCACCGAGCTTTTGTATTACAACAAGACCTTTTTTGAGGAGCACAATCTCATTGTTCCCGCTACTTGGGATGAAATGGAAGTGCTTTGCCAATACATCAAGGAAATTGACCCCAACTGCATTCCCCTTTGCTACGACTCCGAGGCAAACTGGTTTATTACCATGTGCGAGCAGCTCAACTCCCCCTATACAAGCGCAACCGGTGACCACTTCCTGTTTGATAGCGAAACCAACTATGAGTTTGTTGCAAGACTGCGCGATTGGTATCAAAAGGGATATATTGGAACCTCCGAGATCATTGGCGGTTACTCTTCCATGCTGTTCAGCCAAGGGCAGTGCTACATGAGCATTGCATCCTCCGCAGGTGCAAGACATCAACTCCCCGAGAACTATGACGGCAGCTTTGCGTTTGAGGTTGGCATCGCTTCCATTCCGCAGGTGGATCCCTCCAATCCCAAGGTTGTTTCGCAAGGTCCTTCGCTTTGCATTTTCAGAGACAGCAACCCCGAAGAGGTTCTCGCATCTTGGCTTTTTGTAAAGTTTTTGACCACCAATGTTGACCTGCAAGCAGACTTTTCTCTTTCCTCGGGATATATGCCCGTGCTTGAAAGCGTTGTGGAGCATCCTGTTTACCAAGAGATTCTTGGCATGGCTAACGGATATGAAAACGTTTCCCTCCTTGCAACCAAAGTTGCCTTTGAGCAAGCGGATGCCTATTTCTCCTCCCCTGTTTTCTACGGCTCCTCGCAGGCACGCGAAGAGGTTGGCAGATTGCTTCTCTTCTGCATGACCGATCCCTCCTGCTCTACTGTGGCAGGCATCCAGAAAGCATTTGAAAGGGCAATTAAAGAATGTGAATACGAAATTGGTTGGTAAAATTTGATACAAAAAAAGAGCAGACACACCCGTGTCTGCTCTCTTTTTTATGCAGTTAAAGCTTGCAAAATTGTGGGGCATCTGTACCGCTCGGCGCGCAGACAGAAATCAGAATAGAACCTTCCCGATAATCGAAAAAGCGGATACCCCCTTCATTTTCAAGGGCAACCATATCCATTTTAGAAAGTGCGCGCAAGCCCTCGCCAATATATTTGGCGTATGCCTCCTTACGCGTCCAGATGCGCAAAAAGGTCTCCTTGGTGGGGGATGCGAGGAAGGTCTTTTGCTCCTCGCCAACAAACCAACGTGCTGCCAATTCCTGCAGATTAGAAAAATCGGGGCGGTCGAGATCCTCGGCATCAATGCCGACGCGAGCAGAACTGTCTTCCCCATCGAGAATGGCGCAAAAAACGTGATTTTGCGTGTGCGTGATGCTAAAATCGCAGGTGCGTTCTTCAAAAAACGGTCTGCCGTTGTCGTCGTAGGTGAGCGTTCCAACCGCTCCTGCGCGATGCAAAAGAGAGAGCGCGGAAAGACTCAAACGGGCGGCTTTTTCGTTTTTTCCTATCTTGTGGCAGGCATTCCAAGCAGAAAGCCACTGCCCGGGAATTTGCGCGCGCAAGGATTCGATATCCGCGCCGCACGCCGCGCTAAACAGTTTGAGCATTTGTTCTCTCTCCTTTCTTTTTGTTAATCTGTTTGAATGATTTGATTTTTTACCAAAATTTCGACAAAATTTTCTGATACCTCAAAATATACAAGATCTGAAGATTGGGCATACCAAATTCCGTTCTCAAAAATAATATAAAGGTGAATATCTAATGACGGATGTGTAGAAGATGACAAAAGAATAGGTTCTCCTGCCCACCAATTTGAGGGTTCGAGAGAGGTTTCCATCAAATCTTCGCCAAAACAGATAACATCCTCTGTACCTTTGAGCTTGAAAATGTCTGTTTTATAGTTGTAATCTTCTCTAAAGTATGTATAATGCAACCTTGTGTTGTATAATATATTGGGAGCATCTTTTGAGTCCCCATAATAGACGTCATTATAGAAAAATCTCGGGCCGCACCAGCCAATGTATTCATATCCTCTTTTTTCCTCAACGGTATTCGAGTTATCCTGAATAAATATCATAGGCGCCCGATAATACGTGTTGCCTTGATATTCGATTGTGTCATCCTCGTTATACTTGATAATGTTGTGCACTTCTTCGTCCAAAAGGATTCTTTCCCATAGACCGAGGGTGATTTCATTCAAAAAATCATTGGTTCTCTCTTTTGAGCAAGCCGACAATGATAACGTTAAAATGAGAACGGTTAAAATAAGAGCCGTTATTTTATGAAAGAATTTCATATTGCACCGCCTTTCTGTGTTTATTATAGCATATTTTGAAGAAAAGTCAAGGGGATTGTTCTCTACTTAAATAAACCGGATTTAACAAGTGAATATTACCGAAAAATCAAAAAAAATCAAAAAAGATATTGACAAACGCAGTGCGTTGTGATATAATATGCGTTGTGAATAATTGCGGCGTCGCCAAGCGGTAAGGCAACGGACTCTGACTCCGTCATTTCCTAGGTTCGAATCCTAGTGCCGCAGCCATAAAAAGGCTACGAAAAAGATATAGCCTCGAAAAGTCCTTGAAATTCAAGGACTTTTTCGTTTTTATAGGGCGTAATTTCAATGTTCAAATCCGCAGATATAATCGAGGTATTTTTCAACACACCAAGGATTTGAACTCTAACGCCCTAACAATCGAATAAATCACGGCACATAGAAAGAAAAGTCTATGTGCCTTTTTTTATTGCCAAGCCGGTATCCGTAAAAAGATATCGGCTTTTTTTATTTCAAACAAAAAGGAGATGAAAAAATGTTATTTGCAGACAACCCTCACGACCGTCAGATTGAAAAGCTTATGAGTCAGATACCGAACTTCAAACCGAGAGGTCATGGCATCTATGTCTACGAAGAAAAAGAGTATTCCGCCGAGAATTGCTCCTGTCGAGAATGCACTCACAGAAGAAAGAAAAAACGCAACAAAAAGCCTGCATTTCCCTGCATTGAACAAAGGATCAGAGCCGGAGAAGTTCCCTTGGGCGAGGTAATACAGGAAACAATGATTGCAATTACCAACCCTGCTTTTTTGAGCAGACTCAAAGAATATATTTACGAAACGGAGATCATGTATATGGAATTCAAAAACGAAAAACACCAAGCCGTGTTTACGGAAGCAGTAGAAGGAATGAATCAAAACGATAAATCCCTTATGTCTGCACTTTACCTTTTAACGGCAGACGGCAGACTTTGGGAGGCATCCAAACGGCACATCAAAAAAAATGAGATTGACCTCAAGCGAATTTTTCTCCGAAACAGTACAGAGGTAAGCTACACGCTTTACTGCTGTGCAAAGGATCTTGCTCTCGGTACAAAGTTCCTCACGATCTCGGATTTATCTGATGCTAAACTCATTCCTCCGATGGTGTTTGGCGTAATCTGCAATGCAATGGCAATCCGTAGATTCGGACTTGGAGCTATTCAATTTAAGTAACCTTAGTCTCAACAATTGAAGCGTAATAGTCAAAGAAAAAAGTTTTCACAGAAAGGAAAAACAATGCAATATCAGATCAAAGATTTTTATGGTCGTGAGCTGACCGTGCAGCCACGCTTGGAATTATATTCGGTACAGGATTTCATGGGAAAAGAAATGCCCGGCTTGGCAATCGTTCTCGAAGATGTAAGCAACGAAGCTGAAACTGAAGAATACTGTATGCTGACAGTTTCATTCGGAGAGTTTATTAGCATGAAAAATTGCGCCTATATTGACTCTAATAATTGTGATTTCACAGCGCAACTTCTCGAACAAGGCATGGCACATCCGACTGGATTTACCAAGCATAGCGGCTTCTGTGAATATCCGTTGTGGGAGTTTGATGAGCAATCCCTCAAGGGCATGGGAGCAGAAAACTACGAGAAATATAACACCGCATACGAACAGTATATGTCCGAGTTTGCTTCGGAGGATACCGAAGATATCGACGAGGATAATTCGTTTGATATGACGATGTAAAAAAAGAAAAGGAGAAACAAAATGAAATTCAAGAACAAAAATCATCAGGCAATCTTCAACACCGAATCGCTCAAGCTCAACCGCAACGACAATGTGAAGATGGCGGTGCTTTACCTTCTCACGGCAGATGTTCGTTTGTGGAGTGCATCCAAGCCTCACATCAAGAAAGGCTATATCGATATTGACAGCATCAGCGTAAAGAATGGAAACCTCAAATCTTATACCCTGTTGTGCGTGGCAAGAGATATCGCCTGCGGAACGAGTTTCCTATCAATCCGTGATCTTGCAGACACCGAGCTTGTCTCTCCTCAGATGCTCGGAACGATTACCACGGCAATCGGCATCCGCAGATACGGTCTTAACGGTAATAAAAATAATGATGGAAAGGAGTACGCAGATGCTTAAATTATCTATCAAGAATCCTACCACACAGGAAACCGAAACCTACGATGTGGCAACCGAATTCAATCAGTTTTTCAACCAAGCCAAGGAATATGGGCTGATAAACTCTATCTTCTCTCTGCGAGTCAAT